>JBEAYK010000246.1:0-4063 GCA_041159305.1 Pseudomonadota bacterium | reverse complement strand
GACGCTTGGCGAAATCCGGCAGCGATTCCAACGCGACGGCGTTGACGGCATCGAAGTGACGCTCGCTGTAGCCTTTGTCCGCGAAATAACCGCGCAGGCGGTCGAGGATGAACTGCTGGATTTCCAGATAACGGTCGACATGGTCATCGCCCTGCAAGGCTTCCAGTTCAGCCAGCCATTTTTTCCAGAAGCCAGGCTTGTCTGAAACGGCTTCAGCGGCGGCCTGATGCTCGGCCGAGGTCATGCAGTATTCGTAGACATTCAGATAGGCTTTACCCAGCAGCTGATCCAGACGCAGATCGAAGCCACCTTCCAGCAGCGTGCGCGCCAGACCCAGCGCATTGCGGCGCAGGGCGAATGGATCCTTGTTGCCGGTTGGTTTCAGACCGGCGGCGAAGCCACCCGCCAACGTATCTAGACGCTCGGCGATGGCCAGCACCTGACCCAGCTTGGACGCGGCAATGGCGTCGCCGGCAAAGCGCGGCAGGTAGGCTTCATCAATGGCTACGGCCACGGCCTCGTGCTCACCGGCGGCCTTGGCGTAGTAACGGCCGGCGATGCCCTGCAGTTCCGGGAACTCGCCGACCATGCGCGATTGCAGATCGGCCTTGGACAGTTCGGCAGCGCGTCGGGCCTGAGCGAAATTCAGTCCGGCATCGCGGGCGATGCTTTCCGCCAAGGCCGCGATGCGTGCGGTCTTGTCGGCATAACTGCCGAGCTTCTGTTGGTAGGTGACCGACGCCAGACCTTCAGCCATGGCGGCGATGCCCTGCTTGAGGTCTTCATCGTAAAAGAACGCGGCATCGGCGAAGCGCGGACGGATGACGCGCTCGTAACCCTGCTTGATCTGTGCCGGGTCTTTCGAATCGATATTGGCGATGCCGATGAAGTATTCGGACAACGCGCCGTCGGCTTCGCGCAAGGGGAAGAATTTCTGGTTGGCCTGCATGGTCGACACCAGCGCTTCGTGCGGCACGCGCAGAAACGCCGGCTCGAACTGGCACAGAATGGCGGCCGGCCATTCGACCAGACAATTCACTTCGGTCAGCAGATCCTCGGGAATATCGGCTTGTTTGCCGACCGAAGCGGCGGCACGACCGATCTGATCGGCGATGCGCTGCCGGCGTTCGACCGGATCCACCAGCACCTGTTTTGCGCGCAGGGTGTCTACATAGTTTTCCGGATGGGCGATATCGACCGCCTCCGGCGCGTGGAAACGATGGCCGCGCGAGGCACGGCCGGCCTTCAGGCCCAGCACCGACATCGGCACCACAGCATTGCCGTACAAGGCCACCAGCCAATGCACCGGACGCACGAATTGGGTTTCGCGGCTGCCCCAACGCATCGGCTTCGGAATCGGCATGGCTTTCACCGCTTCGTTGACGATCTCCGGCAGCAATTCGAGGGTCAGGCTGCCTGCGCGCGAACTCCGGGCGACGAAGCGCTCGCCTTCGCGGTCGCGCCGACGGCGAGGTGCTCGGTTTGCTGCGCGAAGGCCTGCAAGGCCGGTGTCGGCTGACCCGCGGCATCAAGTGCGATATTGGCGTAAGGGCCGAACACTTCCGCATGCTGTGCCGGCTGCTCGCTCTGCACGTCGTCGATGCGCACCGCAAGACGGCGTGGCGAATACAGGCTGTGTACCTCGCCGATGCTCAGGCCGCGTTTGCGCAGACCGTCCGCGATGCCGTCGGCGAAGGCCTTGGCCAGCTCCGGCAGCGCTTTCGGCGGCAGTTCCTCGGTGCCGAGCTCGATCAACAGGGCTTGCGTGTTCATGCGGACACCGTTTTCAGATTCGGGAAGCCCAGCTTTTCGCGCTGGGCAAAATAGGCTTCGGCTACCGCGCGCGACAGGGTGCGCACGCGCAGGATGTATCGCTGGCGTTCGGTCACGGAAATGGCGCGGCGTGCGTCGAGCAGATTGAAACTGTGCGAGGCCTTGCAGACCTGTTCATAGGCCGGCAGCGGAAGACCGAGTTCGACCAGCTTCAGGGCTTCCTTCTCGCAGGCATCGAAACGGTGGAACAGTTCGGCCACATCGGCATGCTCGAAATTGTAGGCGCTCTGCTCGACTTCGTTCTGGTGATAGACATCACCGTACTTGACCACGCCCTGCGGACCGGTGGTCCAGACCAAGTCATACACGTTGTCGACATTCTGCAGATACATGGCCAGACGTTCGAGACCGTAGGTGATTTCACCAGTGACCGGCTTGCATTCGAGGCCACCGGCCTGCTGGAAGTAAGTGAACTGGGTGACTTCCATGCCGTTGAGCCAGACTTCCCAGCCCAAACCCCAGGCCCCAAGCGTCGGTGATTCCCAGTTGTCTTCCACGAAACGCAGATCGTGCACCAGCGGATCGATGCCGAGCGCCTTCAGCGAATCCAGATACAGCTCGAGGATGTTGTCGGGGTTCGGCTTGAGTACCACCTGATATTGGTAGTAGCGTTGCAGGCGGTTCGGATTGTCGCCGTAACGGCCGTCGGTCGGACGCCGGCTCGGCTGCACATAGGCCGCGTTCCATGGCTCCGGGCCAAGTGCACGCAGGAAGGTGGCTGGATGGAAGGTGCCGGCACCGACTTCGATGTCGAAGGGTTGGATCAGCACACAGCCCTGTGCGGCCCAATACTGGTTCAGGCGCAGAATGATGTCTTGGAAACTCGGAGCCGACATGGCGGTTTCGCTCTTTTCGGTGAATGTGGCTATTATAAAGGCTGTTCGCCGTGCTCAGGCACTTACAGAGAGGTTTTATGGAAATCAGAAAGGCAAGCGTTTCCGATATGTTCGGCTGGCTTATCGGCAGCTTCAAATTGGTCGGCAAGCACTGGGGCACCTTTCTGTTGGCCGCGCTGGTCAGTCTGGCCGCCATCTTCCTGCTGGTCTTCGCTGCCGGTCTGGTCATCGGCCTCAGCGCCGCCGGGGCTGCCATGGGCGATATCGAAAGCATCGACTGGCAGAAAATCGCCCTGCTGTACGGCGCCATTCTGCTGGTGGCCTTGATCCTCGTGCCGCCGTTCATCGCTGGCTGGTTCGTGCTCACCAGGAAATTGGCTGAAGGCGAGTCGGCCTCGGTCAGCGATCTGTTCGCCGGTTACGGCGATGGCGCGCTCTGGAAAAAACTGATCGCCTTCGGCTTCATCGGCGCCGTGCTGAACATCGCGGTGCAGGGCGGTTACATTCTCGTCTGCATGGCGCTCGGCGTCGGCAGCGAGGACATCGGCCAGTTCATGACGGCCCAGCTGAGCAATGATCCGGAAGCCATGGCCGGATTGTCCGCCGGTTTCTGGATGGCCTATTGCGGCATCATCCTGATCGGCTCGTTGCTGCAGACCGCCTTCATGCTCGGCTTCTGCCAGGCCGCGCTGACCGATTCCGATGCCCTGGATTCGGTGAAGACCGGCATTGCCGCGACGCTGAAAAACGTGGTCAGCCTGCTGCTGTTCATGCTGGTGATGCTGCTGGTTCTGCTTGCCGCTGTTCTGGTCATCGGTCTGCTCGCGGGGCTGCTCATCGCGGCACTGAGCATGCTCAACAGCAACATCGCGCTGGCGCTCGGCGCCGTGATTTACCTGCTGCTGCTGCTGTTCATCTATCCGCTGATGTTCTCGTTCCAGTACATGTTCTGGCGCGATGTCCTCGGAGGCGGCGGCAAATCTGCAGCCTTCAGCGATTCGGAAGTTTTGATCTAAGCGCCGCGGCGCGGATTTCGTCCCAGCGTCCGGCCGCAATGGCCGGGCGCGCGGCCAGCCAGGACACCCCCACGCTCGGGATATTGGCTTCGGCCAGATACACCGGCAGCTCGGCTTCGGTAATGCCGCCGGTGCAGCAGAAGCGGGCCTCGGGAAACGGGCCGGCAAAGGCCTTGGCCAAGGGAATGCCGTTGATGGCGCTGGCCGGAAACAGTTTGAAATGGGTCAGTCCGGCATTCAGTCCGAGCATGAGCTCGGACGCCGTGGCGATGCCCGGCAACAGCGCCAGACCCAATTCGCGGGCACCCTCGAGCAGTTCGGCACTGATGCCCGGCGACACCACCAGTTCCGCACCGGCATCCTTGACCTGTTGCAGAT
>JBEAYK010000245.1:0-2630 GCA_041159305.1 Pseudomonadota bacterium | reverse complement strand
GTCAACATCTCCTCGCCGAACACCCAGGGTCTGCGTGATCTGCAGGGCGAAGAAGCGCTGCGCGTGTTCGTCAACGAATTGCGCGCCGCCCAGGAAGATCTGGCCGCTGTGCGCGGTCATCGCGTACCGATGCTGGTCAAGATTGCGCCCGATCTGTCGGAAGCCGAAATCGAAGGTATTGCCGGCGTGTTCAACGCCGCCAAACTCGATGGCGTGATTGCCGGCAACACCACCGTCGACCGCAGCATGCTCGGCCCGAACCCGATTGCCGGCCAGGTCGGCGGTCTATCGGGTAAACCGCTGTATGAAAAAGCCACACACACCCTGCGTCGCTTGCGCCTGCACTTGGACAACACCATTCCGATCATCGGCGTCGGTGGTATTACCGAAGGCGCCGATGCGCTGGGTAAAGTGTCGGCCGGTGCATCCTTGGTGCAGATCTATACCGGTTTCATCTACCGCGGTCCGGAACTGATCGGTGAATGCGTGAACGCCATGCATCGCCGCCGGCTGGGTGCAGGCTGATGCAGCCCCTGCCGTGGGCCGATGACGTCTCGCTGGCCGGCCGCAACACCCTGCATATCGCCGCACAAGCGGCCGCCATGTGCGATGTCCGCGACCCGTCCCGTATTGGCGAGGCTTTCGATCTGGCCGCGATGAAAGGCATGGAGGTGCTGGTGCTGGGCGAAGGCAGCAATGTCCTGTTCGCCGCCGATTACCCCGGCCTGGTGCTGTGTCTGACCGGCGACGACTGCAAGATCCTGGAACAGAACGACAACCAAGCGCTGATCCGCGCCGAAGCCGGCATGCTCTGGAACGAACTGGTGCATTGGACACTGGCCCGCGGCTGGAACGGTCTGGAAAACATGGCACTGATTCCCGGAACGGTTGGCGCCTGCCCGATCCAAAACATCGGCGCCTATGGCGCGGAAGTGGGGGAATTCATCGAAACCGTCGAAGCCTTCGATCGTGCCAGTGGCCGCATCAAACGCCTGAGCAATGCCGAGTGCGCGTTCGGCTACCGCGACTCGCGTTTCAAACGCGAACGCGATCAGTGGGTGATTACCGCCGTCGAATTCCGTCTGGATAAAACCCGGCCGCTGAAAATGGCCTACGCCGGCGTGCCGGAAGAACTGGCGGCCATGGGCATTGTTGAACCGAAAGCGCTGCATCTGGCTGAAGCCATCAGCCGCATCCGCACCCGCAAGCTGCCGAATCCGGCCTTGATCGGCAATGCCGGCAGTTTCTTCAAAAATCCCATGCTGCCTGAAGCCGCCGCCGATGCCCTGAAAGCGGCGCATCCGGAGCTGCCGGTATTTCCCTCCGGCGTGGACGGCTACAAAAAACTGTCTGCTGCCTGGTTGATTGAAAAAGCCGGCTGGAAAGGCTATCGCGAAGGCGATGCCGGCATTGCCGAACAGCACGCGCTGGTGCTGGTCAATCACGGCAAGGCCACCGGCGCCGAACTGCTGGCGGTGGCCCGCAAAGTGGTCGCCGCGGTGCAGGCGCAATTCGGTGTGGTTTTGGAGCCGGAACCGCGCATCCTCGGTGCCGATTTTTGATCCCCGACAAACATACACACCCGACCGCCCGCGCGGTGTTGTTGATGCTGTTCAGTACGGTATTGTTTGGTCTGATGGCGGTTGTCATCCGTCTGGCCTCAGAAACCCAGCACCCGTTTGAAATCGCGTTCTTCCGGAATCTATTCGGCCTGCTGTTCACCCTGCCCTTGCTGTTCAAGCATGGCCCGGGATTACTGAAGACCTCCAAGCTGCCGCTGTATCTGCTGCGCTGCGCCATCGGTACGGTCGGCATGCTGGCCGGATTCTGGGCCATCGTACATCTACCGCTGGCGCAAGCCGTGGCGATTTCCTATTCCACGCCGCTGTTCGTCACTATCGGTGCGGTCTGGGTACTGGGCGAAACCGTCCGCGCCCGACGCTGGGCGGCGGTGCTGATCGGCTTCATCGGCGTCATCATCCTGCTGCGCCCGGACGCCGACACCTTTACCGGTGCCAGTCTGGTCGCGCTGTTGGCGGCGGTGATGAGTGCCAGCGTGGCCATCTCGATTAAATTCCTGACCCGCACCGAAAGCCCGGATGCCATTGTGGTGTTCACTACCGCGTTGTGGGTACCGATGTCGATGGTGCCGGCCTTGCTGTTCTGGCAGACGCCCTCCGGCATCACCTGGCTGTGGCTGGTGTTGGCCGGATTGTTCGGCACCGTGGCGCACATGTGCTGGACCCGCGCCCTGCAGCTGGGCGATGCCTCCATTCTCACGCCGATCAGCTTCATGCAGGTCTTGGTGGTCGGCGTGTTCGGCTGGTGGCTGTTCGACGAAAGTGTCGACCACTACACCCTGATCGGCGCGCTGATCATCTTCGGATCCAACCTGTATCTGGCGCACCGGGAAATCACCCGCGCCAAACCGGCGGTGACCGATCCCGAAATCTTCTCGGATACCCTGCAGCGTTGACGGCCGCCGGTGCCGGCTTATACTGACGGCATGAACCGAAATCGACGCAATGCGCTGAGCCTTCCCGTCCTCTTGCTGCTGGCCGCCTGCGCCGGTGCGGAGAAACCCATGCCTGAATCCCAAGCCGTGGTCACCGGCAGCGCAACCTACCGAG
>JBEAYK010000244.1:0-2653 GCA_041159305.1 Pseudomonadota bacterium | reverse complement strand
TCCGGAGTTGATGTCCAGCCGGTTGGCGCCAAGCCCGGACACCATCTTTTCGATTTCATTCTGTGTGCCCTGCCCGACCGACACCATCACGATGACGGCAGCGATGCCGATGATCACGCCGAGTGAGGTCAACGCACTGCGCAGCCAGTTACCGCGCAGGGAAGAAACGGCGGTGCGAAAGGTATCAATCCACATGGGCGGACTCCTCGGTGAGCACGCCGTCAAGCATGTGGCAGATGCGGTCGGCATGGGCCGCGACGTGTTCATCGTGGGTAATCAGGATGATGGTGTGGCCCTGCTGCTTGAGGGATTCGAACAGGGCCAGAATTTCAGCCCCGGTTTTTGAGTCCAGCGCGCCGGTCGGCTCGTCGGCAAGAATCATCGGCGGCCGGTTGACCAAGGCGCGTGCGATTGCGATGCGCTGCTGCTGGCCGCCGGAAAGCTCACCCGGTTTATGGTGCATGCGCCCGCCCAGACCAACGGATAGCAGGGCGGTTTCAGCCATCGGTTGGCGCTCAGACAACGGAATGCCGGCATAAGTCAGCGGCATCATCACATTGTGCAAGGCATCCATGCGACTGAGCAGATTGAAGCTCTGGAACACGAATCCGATTTTTCCGAGTCGCAGCTTGGCTAATGCCTCTTTATCGAGACTGCGCACATCGATGCCATCGCAGCGGTAGCTGCCGGTGTAGTCGGCATCCAGACAGCCCAGAACGTTCATCAGTGTGGATTTTCCGGAACCGGAGGCACCCATGATGGCTACGAACTCGCCCGGCAGGATGCGAAGGTCGATTTGCTTGAGTGCATCGACCTGCGCTTCGGTACCCTGCGCGTAGACCTTGCTCAAACCGCGGATATCGATGACCGGCGTCGTCATGGCGTGTTGCGCGCACTTCCGACGATGACCTGTTGGCCGTTCTTCAGACCCCCGATGACCTCGCTTCGGCTTCCGTCGGAAACGCCGAGACGGATTTCAACGGCTACCGGCTCGCCCTTTTCAAGCACGTAGACGGTGGCGCGTTTGGCATTGAACAAGGCCTGGATCTGCTGGTCCCACTGCGTCTGCAGTTCCGGAGAAAGCTGCGCACGCACGCTTTCAAAGGCCTTGGCGAAACGATCGGCGAACCGGCGTGCGCCGTTGCCGCCGCTCATGCCCTGCGGCGCCGACCCGCCGGATGATCCGGCTGCCGCACCGGCATTGCCGCCTTGAGCAAAGCGCTGCATCATGCGTGCGGTCTGCTGCTTGTAGGCTTCAGCCGAGGCATCGAAACTCGCCAGCACCGCCGGCTCGGCTTTGGCCTGAACCAGAAACTGGCGCATGGCATCCAACTGTGCCTGCATGCGCTTACTGCGCTCTTCCATCGACGGCGGCGTGGCCTGCGTCGGCGCGCCGAACGAGGGGCCCGCATTGGCCGCGGCGGCACTGGCCGGACGGAAGCGCAGGGCGGCATTGGGAACGGTCAGCACCTGGGCCTTGCGGCTGGTGATGATCTGTGCGGTGGCGGTCAGGCCCGGTAGCAGCACCTGATCTGCATTGTTGACCTCGATGACGACCGGAAATGTCACCACATTGGAAACATTGTTAGCCGCCAGCCGGATCTGCTTGACCTTGCCGCGGAAATTCCGGTCAGGGAAGGCATCCACGGTGAAGGTGGCCTCCTGGCCGACCTGCAACTGACCGATATCGGCCTCGTCGATGGCCAGTACGATTTCCATTTCGCTCAGATCACCGGCGATCTTGAACAGTACCGGGGTCTGAAGGCTGGCTGCAACGGTCTGACCGGGTTCGACATTACGGGCGAGTACGGTACCTTTGACCGGCGAACGGATGATGGTTTTGGCCAAATCCAGTTGCGCGCTGTTGAGATTGGCCTGCTGCTGGCTGACCTGGGCCTGGGCCGACTGGACGCGGGCCTGCGCCTGGGCATTCTGGGCCTGCGCGATATCACGGTCGGTTTTCGAAATCAGCTGTTTGGCTGCCAGTTGGGATTTGCGCTCAAAATCGCGGGAAGCATTGATGGCGGCGGCACGGGCTTCGGCCAAACCGGCCTGGGCGCTGGCCAAAGCGGCGCTGGCCTGCGCGACACGGGCCTGGAATGTGGACGGATCGATGCGGGCAATGACCTGTCCTGGCTCGACTTGATCATTGAAATCGACCTCGACCGTCTGCAAGGTCCCGGAAACCTGGGTGCCGACCTCGACCGTAGCCGTGGCGCCGAGCGTACCTGTCGCCGAAATGCTGGAGGACAGATCACCGACTTGCGCGGGTTCCGTGCGGTATTGGCTTTCGGAGGCTTCATCGCCACCACTGAGGCTGCGGTAGCCGAACCAAATTGCCAGCACAGCGATAGCGGCGATGGCGATTTTGCCGATGGAACGTCCGGACGGTTTCATACTCATGGGTTTACAACCTGTTTCATGTCAATTCGGAATAGGATGCTTCGGGTATCAAAAGGGTCGCAACGGTTCCCTGGTCAGGCGTACTGGCCAGCTCGATACGCCAGCCGAATCGGTCGCAGAAGCGTTTGACCAGCGACATGCCGATGCCCTTGCCGCCAGCGTTGGTGGTTTCACCACGATAGAACAGATCGAACACACGCTCCAGCTGCTGAGCACTCATGCCGATGCCGGTATCACGGACCACCAGTTT
>JBEAYK010000243.1:0-2661 GCA_041159305.1 Pseudomonadota bacterium | reverse complement strand
TCATTGACCTTGTATAACAGCCGGTTGGTACCGACCCACTGACGACGCTGTTCGGCACCGGTATCACGACGGTATTCGAGGCGGCTGTTCCAGGTCACATTCTGATCGGTATATCCGCCATTGACACTGTAGGCGTTGCGGGTCACCGTTCCATTGGCGCCTTCGAGATCACCGTACTGCAGGGTGAATCCGGTGGTCCAGCCGACACCCGGATAGAAGTCGAGTCCGAAGGTGTGGGCGATGCCGCTTTCTTCGTTCGATTTCAGGAACTGGCTTTCGTTGAAGATATTGACCTGGCTGGACACGCGCCAACGCTGGCCGAACGTGAATCCGGTCGGAATCGACCGGTTGTACAGGGTGTCGTTGACCGTGGTGTCGGTGGAGTAAGTGTAGTTGCCATAGAACGAATGTTCCGGACTGACACGGTACTCGGCACTGACGCTGGCGGCATCCCCGCGGTCACCGGTGGTGTATTCGGCTCCGATGCTGGACAGGTTGGCGAAGTTGTATTTGGCACCGGCGGTGAATGCATCATTATCTGCGTAGGAACCGCCGTCATCGTCCAAGGTGAACTGGGCGATTCCGTACAGCTCCGTTTGCGGATTGACGCGCTGGCCATAGCGGAACGCGGCCAATGTGCCGCTTGCCGAAACGTTCGACACGGTATCGGTCACCCGGCGGATTTCACCGGTCACTTCGATGTCGGCGTTCGGACGCCACTGCGCCTGCAGCTGCGTCTGTTCAACACGGTTGGTCCCGCGGCTGGCATCGCTGTAACGGCCGGCAAGACGCCACTGCGCATTGATGTCGCCGGCGAATTCCACCCCTTTCTCTTCAACGGCCAGGCCGGTGTCGATTCGCGATATCGAGAAGCCGTCATCGACATTGCGCCACCAGGCGCCAGCAGTCCATTCCTGGCTGCTGAATCCCATTTCCTTGAAGTTGATGCGGGCCTCGACACTGTCGGCGTCGCCTTCACGCGGTCCCGCTCCCACTGCATTGATCTGGGTAAAGGTCAAACCGCCATTATCGGAATAAAACACCGGGGCACTGGTGGCCTTCGATTGTGCATGCTCCAGCTTCAGGTAGGTGCCGCGGCCGGCCTGCAAGGTGACATCCACGCCAGCCAAGCTGTAATCGTCGCCGGCACGGTTTTCATCGACGTAGGTCCCGCCGATAGCCACGTGCTCGCCGAACCACTGCTTGCCACGCAGGCCGATGCTGGATTCGTCACTGCTGAATCCGGTCGGGAAATACTCATAGTCCACCAGCAGCCGGTTTTCAAAACCATCCAGCGGACGATCACGGGTGATGCTGGGCACATTCTCCTGTGCAATCTGGGCCAATGGCCGCGACAAAATCAGGCGCCCCTGGATTTCGTCGATTTCGTAATCGGCGCCCTGCACCAGTTCGACACGTGTTTCGACACGACCGGTGGTGAGATCACGGACTTCCAGTACTGCTTTGTCGGATCCAGGCAGCAAATCGGTGTGGCGGAGATAATACAGACTGCCGCCGGTACCGAGGAACTCGGTGTGACCAGCCGCGCTTTCGGCCTGTGCACCGAAGGCGCGCAGTTCACTTTTGGGATCGCCCAGCTTGGTCGTCTGCGTACCGCGCCAGTTCAGGGCGGCGCCGTAAAGGCTGCGGGTGTATTGTCCGTATTCGGTACCGGTAATGCCGGTATTGAAATTGCCCCACAGCAACTGATTCTTATCCCAATCAACCCGCACATACAGACGACCCTGGGTATCGACATCGCGATAGCTGGTGGAATCATCGCCGTAAACCGGATAATACTGATCCGGATCGAGGCGGCGGAACACATCCCGCGGATCGGACTCGAGGAAACCGCTGAACATCCGGGACAGTTCCTGTTCACGGGTATCGGCCTGCGCGGTAATGAGGTATTTGCCCTGCACTTTGCCCTTCAGGTAGAACGCCAGACGGCCTTCGCTGAGGAACCCGTCATACTTGTCATCGGCACCGACCGGAACAACACCGCCGCCCGATGAATTATCAGACAGCGTGAAATCGGCCATGGCGACCATAAACATGTACTTGCCAGTCACGGGCACGTTGAGAATCTGGGTGCTCTCGGCACCGTCGGTTCCGGTCAACTGGACCTCGAAACGATGGGTGCCGACCGGCAGCAGATATTCGGCAACGAATTTATTCTGCAGATCGACCGGATAGGTTTCACCGTTGATGCGCAACTGTGCATTCGAAGGTAGCTCCTCGCCGCGAACACGGACACGGGAGCCGTAAACCGGAATGTTCTGCTGGCGCAGGCCATTGCCGAGGAAGCTGCGGTCGAGCAGCTGTCGGTCACGGATCTGTTCGGCATTCAACCCCAGTTCGCGGGCATCCGCCGAATTCAGCAGTCCCTGGCTTTGTTTTTCGACATCTTCCGGACGGGCCAACTGGATCCGTTGCGGATGGGTTTCATCGAAGTTGCCGGCGGCGTCATAAGCACGGACCACGAACACCAGATCGTCACCGGCCCGGAGATTGAGTCCGGAAGGCAAGGCCCCGTCCCAGTCCACCGATGCGATGTTGTCGAGCGGTACCGCCACATTGGCGAGCGGCTGCGTGAAGTCACGATCGGTATCCCGGAACACCACGATTTCTAGGCGTTGCATGAATGCGGTGTAATTGCTA
>JBEAYK010000021.1:0-9232 GCA_041159305.1 Pseudomonadota bacterium | reverse complement strand
AGGCACCCGTTAAACGGAACCGCAGACGGGCCTTTGGCGTAGCGGTGGCGCAAGGGGGGGGTAATGCTTCCCATGCGGGAAATATGTCCCGAAATTACGCGGAAGGATAGAGCGCCCAAAGGGTTTCGCCCGCCAGCCTCACGCGCTGGCGTCTGCAGGTACAGACTGCGCTGATCACCGGCGCCAGTGCCGGCATCGGCTGCGCCGCGGCGCGCGAGCTGGCCGGTCTCGGTGCCGAAGTCCTGTTGGTGGCGCGTGATGAAACCAAACTGGCCGAAGCGGCCGCCGGGATCGAAGAAGAATGCGACGGGGCCGTCGTGCGTTATTTTGCCTCGGATGTCAGCGATGCTGAGCAGCGCCAGGAAATCTTCGACTGGATCACCGATCTCGATCTGCCGCTGTCGATTCTGGTCAATAACATCGGCACCAACATCCGCAAGCCCACCCTGGAGCTCACCGAAAACGATTTCGACACCGTGCTCGACACCAATGTGCACGCTCTGTTCGAACTCGCGCGTCTGGCGCACCCCTTCCTCAAGCAGCACGGCAGTGCCAGCATCGTCAATGTCGGCAGCGTGTCCGGACTCACCCACGTGCGCACCGGCCCGCTGTACGGCCTGAGCAAGGCAGCCGTTCACCAACTCAGCAAAAATCTGGCCTGCGAGTGGGCCAGTGACGGCATCCGCGTCAACTCGGTGGCGCCCTGGTACATCCGCACCCGCCGCACTTCCGAAGCATTGAGTAATCCGGATTATTTCGAGGAAGTGATTTCGCGCACGCCCATGCGCCGCATCGGCGAACCTGAAGAAGTGGCGGCCGCCATCGCGTTTCTGTGTCTGCCGGCCGCCAGCTACATCACCGGCGAATGCATAGCGGTGGATGGAGGGTTTCTGCGTTACGGCTTTTGACAGCGTCTGATTTTTCGCATGCCATCACCCGGCTTTTGAGGACTGCTTCGGCGGTGTAAACTGCCGGTAATCATCGTTCCGGGGAGAAACCATCATGAAAACCGCATCATCACTCATTGCCGTTGCATTGCTGTTGGCCGCCTGCAGTAAATCGGAAACCCCGGCCGCGCCCGCCGCTGCTGAAACCGTTGCCGTTGAGCCGGCCGCCGCCGTGCCGCCGCCCACTGGTCCGGTCACGCCATCTTTCGATTGCGCCAAAGCCGAGAGCGAAGCCGAAACCATGGTCTGTGCCGATTACGGCCTGGCCGCGCTCGACAACCGCTTGGCCGAAGTCTATGCCGCCGAATTGGCCAATCCGGATGCCGCCAAGGATCTGGCCGCCCGCCAGCGCGGTTGGGTGAAAGGCCGAGATGAGTGCTGGAAAGCCGATGACAAGAAACGGTGCGTGGAAGAGGAATACCGTACACGTATTGCCGAACTGCAGATCAACAGTCCGGGCGCGATGGCTGCCACTCCTGTCGCGTTCAATTGCAACGATAATAGCAAGCCGTTCACCATGGCCTACTATGCCGATTATGACGACCAGCCGGCGGTGATCACCTTTGGCAACGACCAGGCCATCATTTTTCGCGAGCGTTCTGGAAGCGGCAGCAAATATGGCCGCACTGGCATTTCCTATTGGGAGCATCAGGGCGAAGCCACTGTGGAATTCTTCGGTATTGCCCTGAAGTGCACACCCATCAAGACCACCGGCAATTTATGACTCGGTCGGTCTGAGGAACAAGCGGCGTGCGGACTCCAATTCTCATCCTGAATCATAACGCGGAGAATCTATCGTGCCGAAACGATCCAACGCTGTATCAGATCGGCGGAGGTTCCGTCTGATATTTCCGAAACCAGTATGCCAGCATTCGCCATGATCATTCCGGCAGATGCCTCGTTGTGCTTATGGCAGTGAATGTGCAGCTCACCGATGCCCCGCTTGCGCGCTTCTGCGATGGTGAGCGATAAAAGCAAATTGCCAAGGCCACGGCCACGCGCCTGCGGACGAATGCCCATGCCAATATGGCCGCCGGCGTTGAAGATTCTTTCGTTCAGAAAGTGCCGAAGATTCGATACCCCGACCAGCTCTCCGTTTTCAACAAGCCAATAGGTCGAACTGGGCACGTACCCTTCCGGCAAATTCCGCCCGGCTTCAAAATCATTGAGCCGGCGCAGCAGCGCAGGAAAGTCCTTGTGGTCGAAGTCCAAGGGAAACGGGTAGCGCTCCTCCTCACCGAGTTCCTCGATGTAAGCACGGTAGCTGCTCTCGTATCTTGTACTTGGGCGGACCAGTTCGACAGACATGCGGTATACGGGTATTAGGCGTTTGCGGTTTTCTTCGCCACTTTCTTGGTCGCTTTTTTCACGGTTTTATTAGTGGCATGCTTCGCCGCTTTTTTGACGGTGGCTTTCTTCTTTGCGGTTTTCTTGGCAGCCTTCTTCGCCGGTGCTTTTTTGGCGGCAGGTGCCTTTTTCACCGCAACTTTCTTGGTGGCTTTCTTGGCGGCACGGCCGAACTTGCGCACCGGTTTGCCTTCGGCCAGCAGGGCTTCGCATTCGTCCTGCGTCAGCGAGGCCGGTTCGCGGTCTTTCGGAATCTTGGCATTGAACGCGCCGTCGGTGATGTACGGACCGAAGCGGCCGTTGAGGATTTGGATGTCGGTACCCTCGAAGGTCTTGATGAAGCGGTTGGCCAGGTATTCGCGGCGGCCGTGGATCAATTCAACGGCCTTATCCAGTTCAATCTGATACGGGTCGATCTCTTTCGGAATCGACGCGAAGGTGTCGCCGTGCTTCACATACGGACCGAACTGGCCGATGGCGACCATGACCGGTTTGCCTTCCAGTTCGCCGAGGTTTTTCGGCAACTCGAACAGCTTGAGCGCTTCAGGCAACTGCAGCGTGAAGATGCTCTGCTCCGGGCGCAGCGAGGCGAACTTGGGTTTGTCTTCGTCGTCCTTGCTGCCGATCTGCGCGAACGCGCCGTATTTGCCCATGCGCACCGATACCGGTTTGCCGGACTCCGGGTCGATGCCGAGATCGCGCTGGCCGGTGCCTTCCGAGCGGTTGACCTCGTCGGTCTTCTCGTCGAGTGTGGCCTTGAACTCTTTCCAAAATTTGTCCATCAGCACCGTCCACGGCTCTTCGCCGCGGGACACCGAGTCGAGCTCGTCTTCCAGTTTGGCGGTGAAGTCGTAGTCAACGTAGTGTTCGAAATGCGAGGTCAGAAAGCGGTTGACCAGACGGCCGACGTCGGTCGGGCGGAACGCGCGGCTTTCCAGCAGTGCATAGGCCTTATAGATGAGGGTCTGGATGATGCTGGAGTAGGTCGAAGGACGGCCGATGCCGTACTCTTCCAGGGTTTTCACCAGACTGGCTTCGGTGTAGCGCGGCGGCGGCTTGGTGAAATGCTGTTCGCCGAGAATGTCGTCGAGCGTGACGCTCTGGCCTTCGGCCAGCGGCGGCAGCTGAGAGTTGGCTTCCTCATCCTCGCTGTCTTTCTGATCCTTGCCCTCTTCGTACACCAGCAGGAAACCCGGATCGACCACGGTGGTGCCGGTGGCGCGGAAGCCGTGCTGCGGGCCGGCGGCAAGTTCGACACTGACCGTGTTGAGCGTGGCCGGAATCATCTGGCAGGCCACCGCGCGCTTCCAGATCAGTTCGTACAGGCGGCGTTCGTCGTCGCTCAGGTATTTGCCGATGCGGGCCGGTGTGCGCCCGGCGAAGGTCGGCCGGATGGCCTCATGCGCTTCCTGGGCGTTCTTCGATTTCGATTTGTAGACGTTGGCTTCCGCCGGCAGGTTGTGCTTGCCGAATTCCTGCGCGATGACCTCGCGCAGCTGGCCGAGCGCTTCGCCGGACAGGCTGGTCGAGTCGGTGCGCATATAGCTGATCAAACCGACGGTGCCTTCTTCGCCGACATTGACGCCCTCGTACAGTTTCTGCGCGACCTGCATGGTTTTCTTGGTGGTGAAACCGAGCTTGCGCGCGGCCTCCTGCTGCAGGGTGGAGGTGATGAACGGCGGCGACGGTCGGCGCTTGCGTTCTTTGCGGTTGACTTCCGCGACCTTCAGGGCACTGCCGGCGGCGGCTTTCAGACGCGCCAGCGCGGCTTCGGCGGTTTTGCCGTCGGTAATGCTGAATTGTTCGAATTTGGCGCCGTCGAGTTTCACGCAGCGGGCGCTGAAGGCCTGGCCCTTGTCCTGCAGCTGGGCGGTGAACGACCAGTGCTCGCGGCTGATGAAGGCCTCGATTTCGTCTTCGCGTTCGCAGATCAGACGCAAGGCCGGCGACTGCACGCGGCCGGCCGACAGTCCGTTCTTGATCTTGCGCCACAGGATCGGCGACAGGTTGAAACCGACAAGATGGTCGAGCGCCCGCCGCGCCTGGTAGGCATCGACCAGATCGCCGGCAATGGCGCGCGGATGTTCGACTGCATGGGCGATGGCTTTCGGGGTAATCTCGGTGAACACCACCCGGTGCAGGGCCTTGTCTTTGAGCAGGCCCTTCTCAGCCAGGATCTCGCCGATATGCCAGGCAATGGCCTCGCCTTCACGATCCGGATCGGAGGCCAGATAAATGGCGCTGGCGTCCTTGGCGGCCTTGGTGATGGCATCCACGTACTTCTGGTTCTTTTCCTGCACCTCGTAGCGCATGGCGAAGTTGTCATCGACATTGACCGCGCCGTCCTTGCCCGGCAGATCGCGGACATGCCCGTACGAGGCCAGGACCAGGAAGTCCTTGCCGAGGTATTTATTGATCGTTTTGGCTTTCGCCGGCGATTCAACAATCAGTAAATTCTTTGCCATGTGCTGCTCCGGAAAACGGGTGAAACAGAAGCCGAAGCCCGCACGGGGCGGGCTGGTTCTTTTTTATTAAGGCACCAAGTTGGGGGGTGCTGTCAAGTCCGGGGGGTTCCGGTCAGTGCACCGGCTCGGGGTCGTCGATGAAAATCTGGCTTTCCATCCAAGCGAATGCGGCCTCGGAACCGGGCTGGTTGAACAGCACCATCAGCACCACCCATTTCAGGTCGTCCAGTGCGATTTCATCCTGATCCAAGGCCATGGCGCGGTCGATCACCAGCTCGCGCTGCTCGGCCGAAATCACCCCGCGCTGTTCGAGGAACATCAGAAATCCGCGGGCCTCGACATCGAAGCGGTCGAGCTCGGCTTCCGCGAACAGACGCATCGGCCCCTGCAGGGCGCTGGTCGCCGATTGCGGGCGGTCCTGCGCCAGGGTTTCCAGCCAGTCGAATGCTTTGCTGACTTCAGCGGGCGAAAAGCCGGCCTGGATCAGGTTGTTTTGCAGAGTGTCGGGGTCTTGAACCAGCTCGGGGTGGTCGTAGATGTAATGCTCGAAGAGGTAGAGTAAAACGTTCAGTATCGATTCTTTCATTACCCTCTCGCTGACGGTGCGTCTGGCATCCCTCTATGGTAGCGGCCGAAGCGGTTTTCAACCCAACCCGATAGCTCCATGCCTATCAAAATGGACGAGATATCCGCCGCTGTCAATCCCGTGCGCAGACAGAGCGTGTCGATGGCCACATCATCGTGTCCAAGTGCTTGCCAGACCTGTTGTTGTTGGGCGTTCAGTTGCGAAGGGACGGACCTGTCCAGCACCGGCTTCGGGGACAAGTGCGCAGTGGCAGTCGTCTCGGCCGGCATGCTGTTCAGGCTGCAGCCGAGGATATGGCGGACTTCTTCCGGCTGCTCGACTAGAAACGTGCCTTCGCGGATCAGCTGGTGGCAGCCATAGGCGACCGGATTATGAATTGAGCCCGGCACGGCCGTCACCTCTTTGCCGAATTCAGCCGCCAAACGGGCGGTAATCAAGGCGACGGAGCGGATGGCGGCCTCAATCACCAAAGTGCCCTGGCTGAGTGCCGCGATGATGCGATTGCGGGCGAAATAATGGGCGCACTCGGTGCCTGCGGCGCCCGCCCACGAACAGAAAGGGCGGCGGCGAAGCGGTCTGGCGCAAGGGCGGTGGATAATCGGGTTCATGCCAGGCAATGACATGGTTGCCGGGTGTTTCCAGCCAGGTTCGTCCGCGATCCAGGAGCGCCTGCTTCGGCTTCAAGCCCGACTTCAGACTGCGGTCAATCTGGTACAGGGCTTCCCACGCCATTGCCGGGTTGCGGTAATGCATGAGGGCCTCGCGGATTTTTCCGGAGCGGGCGGTGCTGTGGATCAGCTGCAGGCAGGCCAGTGGCGCATCAGTCATGCCTGAAACGATAACGGCGCCCGAGGACGCCGACTATCGGAAAATCTTCCGGTGACGCGCGGATTAATTCGCGTCGGGGTGGCGCAGGAAGTAGCCCGGCATGATCGGCAGCGCGTTGTTCATGACGATGGCATAGCTGACTTTGTCGAAGGTGCGGAAAACCATCAAGGTCCCCACGCGCTCCTGCGGCATGTGTTTGCGGTCGCTCTGCGCGGCGATTTCGTTGTCGTGCTTGATGCGATCGGCTTCGACATCGCCCGGGCGCCAGATCGAGTAGGTGTTGCCGTTGCGGATACCTTGCAGACTTCCGAGCGGGATTGCCACGATGGTGCGGCCGCCGGCGATCATGCCGTCACGCACGGCGATAATGCGCATTTCCGCGCCGATATCCGGACCGGGGCTCGGATAGTAATAGGGGTCATAGCCGCCGCCGGCCGCCGGAGCCACACGATCGCCCTGGCGGATTTCACGGTTGGCCTCGGTCACCATGACGGTTGCGGTGTCGCCGCTGAGTTTGCTGACCACGCCGCTGGCCACACGGACCATTTCAGTGCCGACATAGGTCCGGGAGCCGGGCTTGTCGGAAGTGGTGTTCCAGAGATGTTCGCCATCCACCGCCATGCGGTCGCCGCGGGCATCCAAGTGCGAGGTCGACAGGCGGTTATGGGTGTCCATGTAACCGCTGCCGAAGTGCGTGGTGGCACGGAAGATTTCGACATTTTCACCGACCCCGACATCCTGCAGGCCGTGCACATAAATCGCCTTGTCGGTGGTGCCGAGCAGGTGGCCTTCCTGATTGCCCAACACATAGGGCATGGTCTTGAAATCACTGGAGATACGCAGGTCTCTCAGATAGGCGCGGTACACCGAAGTATCGATCGCGCCGACCGGCGTGCCGCCGGCAGTGCGTGCACCGGAATCATTCACGGTCAGGTAGGGCTTGCCGTCGATATAGACCAAGCGGACCACATCACCGGGGTAGATCAGGTTCGGGTTCTTGATCTGCGGATTGCCTTTCCAGATCTGCGGCCACTGCCAGGGTTTGTCCAGAAAACGGCCGGAGATGTCCCAGAGCGTATCGCCCTTCACCACCACGTATTCGGTGGGGTGGCCGGTTTTGAGCACATCGGCCGCCGCCTTTTGCATGACCAGCAGGCTGGCGCTCATGGTCAGAGCGATGAGTAATTTGCGCATGGTGAACTCCCCTAACACCTTAATTATTAACTAACAATATAGCCGAAAAAGCACCGATGAATGCAACAGGGGGTAAAATAGCCCTCTGTTGAATTTGGAACCGGGATACCGTTCATGAGTTTACTCACCATCTTGGAATACCCCGACAAGCGTCTGAGAACGGTTGCCACACCCATCGAGGGCGTGGATGTCGCCTTGTCCGGCTTGATCGATGACATGTTCGAAACCATGTATGAAGCCCCTGGCATCGGCTTGGCGGCGACCCAGGTCAATTTCCATAAACAATTGTTAGTTCTTGATATTTCGGAAGATAAAAGTCAGCCGATGGTGTTCATCAACCCGAAAATCGTTGCCAAGGATGGCAAACAGGTCTATCAGGAAGGCTGTCTGTCGCTGCCGAATATCTATGCCGATGTCACCCGCTATAACCAGATTACCGTCGAGGCTCTCGATCGGCACGGCCAGCCGTTCACGCTTGAGGCCGACGGTCTGCTCGCGGTCTGCATCCAGCACGAAATGGACCATCTGATCGGAAAGGTGTTCGTCGACCATCTGTCGCCCTTGAAACGCGCGTTGGCGGAAAAGAAATTGGCCAAAATGCGCAAACTCAGCGCTGAGGCCTGAATGTCGTTGCGCATCGTTTTTGCCGGCACGCCGGAATTCGCCGTGCCTGCGCTTCGCGCCTGTGCCACGCGCGGTGAAGTGGTGGCGGTGTATACGCAGCCCGATCGCCCCGCCGGCCGTGGCCGTCAGCTGCAGATGTCGCCGGTCAAACAGGCCGCGCTGGAACTCGGCTTGCCCGTGCAGCAACCGCTGAATTTCAAATCGGAAGAAGCGCTGGACATGTTGCGTAGCTACGAGGCCGATCTGATGGTGGTGGTGGCTTACGGCCTGATTCTGCCTCAGGCGGTTTTGGACATGCCGCGTTTGGGTTGCTGGAACGTGCATGCCTCGCTGTTGCCACGCTGGCGCGGCGCCGCTCCGATCCAGCGCGCCATCGCGGCCGGCGATACGGTCACCGGCGTCTGTCTGATGCAGATGGAGAAAGGTCTGGATACCGGTCCGGTGCTGCTGCAGTTAAAAACACCGATCGGGCCGAAAGACAACGGCGGCAGCCTGCACGACCGGCTTTCGCAGCTGGGCGCGGAAGTGCTGCGCGATGGCTTGACGCTTGCCCGCGCCGGTATGAGATTGCAGGCCGAAGCTCAGCCGGAAGCCGGCGTCACCTATGCCCGCAAAATCGAAAAATCCGAAGCGAAACTGGAGTGGGACTTGAGTGCGAAAGCCCTCGCCGACCAGATCCGCGCCTTCAACCCGTGGCCGGTGGCCGAAACCGAATTGCAGGGCGAGCGCGTGCGTGTGTATCTGTCACAGATTCTGGCCGAAGACTCCGGCAAGCCGCCGGGCACGGTTCTGGCGGCCGGCAAAGCCGGCATCGACATCGCCTGCGGGCAGAGCGTTTTGCGTCTGCTTGCGCTCCAGCGTGATGGTGGCAGGGTCCAGTCGGCGTCGGAATATCTCAACGCCCGGCCACTGACGTTTTGAATACGGCCGGCGCCCAGCTCCGCGTTTCCGCGGCACGGGCCGTGCATCAGGTTTTGCAGGGGCGCTCGCTGAAAGCGGTGTTGGCCCAAGAGCGCAGCGCCTTCGCCGACGGCCGCGACCGGGCCCTGTTGGAAGCGATGACGGTCGGTACCGTGCGCCACCGACGCAGTCTGGAATTCGCGCTGGGCCGGTTTCTCAACAAGCCACTGGCCCAGAGTGAGCCGCTGAGTCATGCGCTGCTGCTGGTCGGGCTGGCGCAATTGCATCTGCTGCAGTTGGCGCCGCATGCCGCGGTCTCGGCAACGGTGGAAGCCGCGCGC
>JBEAYK010000242.1:0-2670 GCA_041159305.1 Pseudomonadota bacterium | reverse complement strand
GGTGGACAGGCGGTGCGCGATGGCGATGACGGTTTTGCCTTCCATCAACCGGTAGAGGTCACGCTGGATCACGCTTTCCACTTCCGAATCCAGGGCGCTTGTGGCCTCGTCAAGCAGGAGAATCGGGGCATCCTTGAGCATGACCCGCGCAATAGCAACCCGCTGGCGCTGGCCGCCGGACAGCTTCACGCCGCGCTCGCCGACATGGGCGTCATAGCCGGTGCGCCCTTTCGCATCATTCAGACCGAGGATGAATTCCTCGGCTTCGGCATTGCGCGCGGCCTGGCGCATTGCAGCTTCATTCGCATCCGGTCGGCCGTAGAGCAGATTATCGCGTACCGATCGGTGCAGCAGCGAGGTGTCCTGGGTCACCATGCCGATCTGCCGGCGCAGGGATTCCTGGGTCACCTGGCCGATGTCCTGGCCGTCGATGTGGATGCTGCCTGCGGGTACCGGGTAAAACCGGAGAAGCAGATTGACGATGGTTGATTTGCCGGCGCCGCTGCGTCCTATCAGCCCGATTTTTTCTCCCGGCCGTATGCTCAGATTGAAATCGGAAACAACCGGCTTTCCCGGAATATAACTGAAATCGAGATGGTTAAATATGATTTCCCCGCGGCTGACCTGCAGATCCCGTGCATCCGGCACATCGCGGATAGCCACCGGGCGGGACAAGGCGCCGATGCCGTCCTGGACGGTGCCGATGTTTTCGAACAGATTGGCCATCTCCCACATGATCCAGTGCGATACGCCGTTCAGGCGCAGGGCCATTGCCGTGGCGGCGGCGACCGCGCCGATGCCAACGGCATTCGTGCTCCACAGCCACAGTGCCGCACCTGCGGTTGCGAGGATGAGGACGATACCGAGGATGTGATTGACGATTTCAAAGCCGGTAACCAGACGCATCTGCCGGTAGACCGTGGCAAGAAACTCCTGCATCGATTGTTTGGCGTAGAGCGCTTCGCGCTGGTTGTGCGAGAACAGCTTGACCGTGGCGATGTTGCTGTAGGCGTCCGTAACCCTCCCGCTCATCAGACTGCGTGCATCGGCCTGGGCACTTGCCGCACGGCCGAGTCGCGGCACGAAATACATGAGCGTGAGGACATACAGAATCAGCCAGCCGAAGAACGGCAACAGCAGCTGCCGGTCAAAACTACCGGCGACCAGAGTCATGGTCAGGAAATAGATCACGACGAACACCAGGATGTCGGTTACGATCATGACCGCATCGCGCACGGCGAGGGCAGTCTGCATCATCTTGGCCGAGACGCGGCCGGAGAATTCATCCTGGAAGAAGGTCATGCTCTGGCCCAGCAGATGCCGGTGGAAGTTCCAGCGCAGACGCATGGCGAAGTTGCCGTTCAGGGCCTGGTATTTCACAAGCGCCTGTGCGGCAATGAGCAGCGGGCTGGCCAACAGGACCGCGGTCAGTAGCAGGATGTTTTGTTTTTCCTGCTGCCACAGCAGATGCGGCGGCACCTTGCTCAGCCAATCCACGATGTTGCCGAGCATGGCAAACAACAGGGCTTCAAAAGCGCCAATCAAGGCCGTCAGAATCGCCAGCAGCAGGATCAGACCGCGAATGCCTTGTGTGGAACTCCAGATGAATGCGAAGAATCCAGCCGGCGGTTGCTCCGGCGGATTGTCGGGAAAGGGCGGGACGAGGCGTTCAAACCAGGAGAGCATGCAATGGCCGGATGTTCGTGAGACATCCAGTTTATCGCATGCCGGTTAACGGCGGAGCGTCATGCGCGCTTGCTTGCAAACAGACCGAGCATTTCCTGGGCAATGCTGGCGCCGGCCAAGGCCGTGATTTCAGCATGATCGAACGGCGGTGACACCTCGACCACATCGGCACCCACCAGGTGGACTCCCTTCAGGCCACGGATGAATTCCAAAGCGGTGTGGGTGTCGAACCCTCCGACCACCGGGGTGCCGGTACCGGGCGCGTAGGACGGATCGAGGAAGTCGATGTCGAAACTCAGATAACAGGGGTTATCGCCAACGCGGGCCTTGATGGCCGCCAATGCCGCATCGATGCCATTACGATGCAACCAGCGTGCATCCAGGACTTCGTAGCCGTGCTTTTCTTCGTTAAAGGTGCGCATGCCGAGCTGAATCGAGCGGGAAGGGTCCACGATGCCGGTTTTCGCCGCCTGATAGAACATGGTGCCGTGATCGATGCGCACGCCATCATCGGCCCAGGTATCGGAATGGGCATCGAAGTGGATCAGTGAAATCGGACCATGCGTCCGGGAGAGCGCCTGCAGGATCGGGTAGCTGATGAAATGGTCGCCACCAAGCGTCAGCGGTTTCACGCCGGCTGCAGCAATCTGCAGGTAGGTATTTCGGATGGCGGCCGGTGCCTCGGCAATGTGCCCCGAGTCGAAAAACACATCTCCCCAGTCAATGACATGCAGGGTGTCGAGCGGATCGGATTCCCAGGCATAGGGCGGACACCAAGCCAGCATGGTGGAAGCGGCGCGGATCGCGCGCGGCCCGAATCGGGTGCCCGGGCGCCCGGTTGTGGCGACATCGAACGGCACGCCGATGACGGCGACATCGACGTCTTCGAGGTCTTTGCTGTATTTCCGTCGCAGAAAACTGGTCGCGCCGGCGTAAGTCGGTTCGGCCTGGCTGCCATACGGCGAGGTGCGGGTAAACGCCAGA
>JBEAYK010000241.1:0-2686 GCA_041159305.1 Pseudomonadota bacterium | reverse complement strand
TTCGGTGCCGAAGTTGGCGCTGACTTCATTGGCGTGGCCGTCACGGTTGTTTTCACCATTGGCGTGGTTGCTTTTTTGCGTGTAACTCACGGCATCCTGCAGCGTGAAGCCGTCATGCGCAGCGACGAAATTGACGCTGGCAACCGGTTGCCGGCCGCCGTGGTGGAAGACATCGCTCGAGCCGGTGACCCGGCGTGCGAATTCGCCGCGGCTGACGCCGGTTCCGAGCCAGTAACCGCGGACGGCATCGCGGAAGCGGTCGTTCCACTCCAGGAATTTTCCGGGGAAACGGCCAAGCTGATACCCTCCAGGGCCGGTGTCCCAGGGCTCGGCAATCCAATGCACGCCTGCCAATACCGGATCCTGGCGCAATGCCGTGAAAAACGGGGCCGAGGCATCAAAGCCCAATCGGGTGCGCCCGAGCACCGGCGCCAGATCGAAACGGAAGCCGTCGACACCCATCACCTCGACCCAATAACGCAGCACATCCATCACGAACTGCGCCACGCGCGGATGCACGACGCGCAGAGTGTTGCCGCAGCCGCTGTGATTTTCATAACGGCTGCGGTCATCCGGCGCGAGCATGTACCAGCTGGCGTTGTCCAGGCCGCGGAAACTCAGGGTCGGGCCCTCGGCACCGCCCTCGGCAGTGTGGTTGAATACCACATCAATGACCACTTCCAGACCATGCGCGTGCAGGGTCTGCACCATTTGCCGGAATTCCTCGCGTTGCATTTCCGGTGTTTTGGCGGCGCACAGACGCGGGTCCGGACAGAAAAAACCGATTGGATTGTACCCCCAGTAATTGACCAATCCTTTCTCGGCCAAGTGACGCTCGCTCAGCGAATACTGCACCGGCAGCAGCGAGAGGGTGGTCACCCCCAGTTTCTTGAAATGTGCGATGGCCGCCGGATGTGCGAGCGCCGCGAAACTGCCCCGCAGTTCTTCCGGAATACCCGGCAGCTGCATGCTAAAACCTTTGACATGCAGTTCGTACAGCACCACATCGGCGGCGGCATGGCGCGGTCGGTTGCTTGCTCCCGGTGCGGAACCCGGATCAGGTAGTACCCGGCCTTTCAGTGCGCTGGTGCCGTTATCACAGCTATCCGGCAGGCGATCCCCTTCAGGGTGATCGCGCAGGCAGCCATGGTGTTCGTCCTGCCAGTCGAAATGGCCCTCGATGGCGCGCGTATAGGGATCAAGCAGCAGCTTGTTGGCATTGAAACGCCTTCCGTTTTCCGGCCGGTAGTCGCCATGCGCGCGGTAGCCGTAATGCAGCCCTTCGTGGCACCGTCGAGAAAGCCATGGAAGATGCCGTCATCCGGGCCGTGCAAACGATAGCGTTTCAGTTCGGTGGCGCCATCATCGGCATACAGACAGAGCTCGATGGCTTCGGCACGCTGCGAAAAGACCGCGAAGTTGACGCCGCTTTCGCCGGCATGCGCGCCCAGTGGCGCATCCCTGCCGGGATCCAAGTGTTCGGGCAGCGCATTCATGGCGAGGGCACCAGAAACACGGTCGACAACGGCGGCAAGGTCACCGTCAGTGAACGGGCATGACCGTCGGAGGCGATGTTTTGGATTTGTAGCACGGCACCGATGTTGCCGGCATCACTGCCGCCGTAGTGGTGCGAATCGGTGTTCAGCGCTTCCTGCCAACGCGATGCCACGCCTTCCGGAAGGCCGATGCGGTAATCAGGCCGCGGCACCGGCGTCATGTTGGAAAGTACGATCACGGCATTGCCGTTACCGTCAGAGCGCAACCAAGACAGCACCGAATTGTCGGCATCGCCGCCGTTGAGCCATTGGAAGCCTTCGGGCTCGCAGTCTTTGGCATGCAGCGCCGGCTGGTCGCGGTACAGCGCATTGAGGTCGTGGACGAGGCGTTGGATGCCGGCATGACGTGCATCCTCCAACAGCGACCACGGCAGGGCCTGATCATGCCGCCATTCGGTCGGTTGTGCGAATTCCTGACCCATGAACAGCAGCTTCTTGCCCGGGTGCCCCCACATGAAACCATAATAAGCGCGCAGATTGGCAAAGCGCTGCCAGTCATCGCCCGGCATCTTGGTCAGCAGCGAACCTTTGCCGTGCACGACTTCGTCGTGCGAAAGCGGCAGCATGAAATTCTCACTGAAGGCATACACCAGGCTGAAGGTGATTTTGTCGTGGTGCCAACGCCGGTGGACCGGATCTTCATGCATGTACTGCAGGGAATCGTTCATCCAGCCCATGTTCCATTTGAAATGGAAACCCAGACCGCCGGCATGCACCGGCGTGGTCACACCCGGGAATGCGGTCGATTCCTCGGCCACGGTAATGGCGCCGGCACTGCCGCCGATTTCGGTATTGATTCGCTGGAATAGCGATATCGCTTCCAGATTCTCACGGCCACCGAAGGCATTCGGCAACCATTCGCCGGCCTTGCGCGAATAATCGCGGTACAGCATCGAGGCAACCGCATCGACGCGCAGACCATCGACGCCCCAGCGTTCAATCCAGTAGCGGGCGCTGCCGCTCAGGAAGTTGCGGACTTCATTGCGGCCGAAATTGTAGATGGCGGTGTTCCAGTCGTGATGCCAGCCCTCACGGGGGTCGGCGTATTCGTAAAGTGCCGAGCCATCGAACTGCGCCAGACCATGGCCGTCAATCGGAAAGTGCGCCGGCACCCAGTCCAGTAACAGCCC
>JBEAYK010000240.1:0-2689 GCA_041159305.1 Pseudomonadota bacterium | reverse complement strand
ACGCTCTGGTCGAGCCATTGCACGCCGGCGCGCATGCACAGCTGGCGTCCGAAATACGCGGCCTGTTCGGCCGCCGCGCGTCCCGATGACCAGAACAGCACCACCGGAAAAGCCAGCAGCATCAGGATGATCGCGGTCATGCCGGATTGCCCAGACGCATCGAAAAATCGATGGCGCGGATGTTTTTGGTAATGGCGCCCACCGAAATGAAATCGACACCGGATTCGCGGATTACCGACAGACGTTCTATGCTGACACTGCCCGAAACTTCCAAGGGTTTGCGGCCATCGGCGATGCGCACCGCGGCGAACATATCCTCATCACTGAAATCGTCGATTAGAATCCGCGTGCAGTCGGTACCCAGCGCTTCCTGCAGCTCCGTGAGATTCTCGACTTCCACGATGACCGGAATGTCCGGATACAGGCTGCGCGCCTTTTTGACGGCGGCGGTAATCGAGCCTTCGGCGATGATGTGGTTTTCTTTCAGCATCACGGCATCGTATAGACCCATGCGGTGATTCAGGCCGCCACCGATGCGCACGGCGTATTTCTGGGCCAGACGCAATCCGGGCAGGGTTTTTCGCGTATCCAATACGCGCGTTCGGCTGCCGGCCAGTGCTTGGGCGAAGGCGGCAGTCTGGGTGGCGGTGGCCGACAGGGTCTGCAGAAAGTTCAGCGCGCTGCGTTCGGCGCCGACCAGTGCGCGGGCTTTGCCACGAAAGCGCACCACCACCGTCCCCGCGCCAACCGATTGCCCTTCATCCACCAACCAATCAATGGCGATGTCGGGGTCGAGCTGGCGGAAACAGGCATCGAACCAGGGGCGACCGCAGATGACCGCCGCTTCCTTGGCGATGACGTAGCCGGACTCCAAATCATTTTCCAGCAGGGCGGCGGTCACATCGCCGGTTTGAATATCTTCGGCCAGGCTGCGGGCGGCATCAGCGGCAACCGTGACAGTATCCGGCGTACTTGTTGCAGCCATAATCAGACGCTGAGACCGTCGATCGATGCGGAGGCAACCGCTTCTTCGGCAAGCAAGACCGGAATCCCGTCATCGATGCGATAAATCAATTTACCGTCGCGGGTAATCAGCGCTTCCTTCAACGGTTTGTTGACCGGCTGGCCATCGAGTTGCACGGCTTTGCCGGCGGCAATGGCCGCATTCATCCGGTCGAGCTGGTCCGAGGACAGCAGGAGCAGGGATTGTTTGCTGGCCGGGCAGCACAGGATGTCGAGCAGTTTTTTGTCCATGACCGTGGAGTTTTTGCCGATATCCGCATAGAATACGCCTTTAGATGGGGTTAGCGCTATGGCTGATTCAAATCCGGTACTGGTCGGCGTCGTTATGGGCTCCCGCAGCGATTGGGAAACCATGCAGCATGCGGTCAAGCATCTTGAAAGCTTCGGCATCCCCCACGAAGTGCGCGTCGTGTCCGCACACCGTACCCCGGATGTTCTTTTTAGCTATGCCGAACAGGCCGGCGCGCGCGGTCTGCGGGCCATCATCGCCGGTGCCGGCGGTGCTGCCCATCTGCCGGGCATGTTGGCCGCCAAAACCGCTGTGCCGGTGTTGGGCGTTCCGGTGCAGAGCAAAGCCCTGAGTGGTATGGATTCCCTGTTGTCGATCGCGCAGATGCCGGCCGGTATTCCGGTCGCGACTTTCGCCATCGGCAATGCCGGTGCCGCCAATGCCGGGCTGTTTGCTGCCGCCATGCTGGCCCATGAGTTTCCCGATATCGCGGCCAAACTGGACGCGTTCCGCCGCGAGCAGACCGAAGCGGTAATGGCCGCCGACGATCCGCGCCGATGACCACGGTCGGCATTCTCGGGGGCGGGCAATTGGCCCGGATGATGGCCATTTCCGGCGCACCGCTGGGTCTGCGCTTTCTGCTGCTCGATAACGTCGCCGATGCCTGTGCCGGACAGTTCGCGCCGATGTTGGTCGGCGATTACCGCGATGAAAGCATTCTGGCTGAGTTCGCCGAAAAGGTGGATGTAGCTACCTTCGATTTCGAAAATGTACCGGCTGAAAGCGCGCATTGGCTGAGCAGCAAAGTCGCGGTATTTCCGAATCCGAACGCGCTGGCGGTGTCGCAGGACCGGCTTGCGGAAAAGAATCTGTTCCGCGAACTCGGCATCGGTGTTCCCGAATTCCGCGACATTACCGATTTTGAGAATCTTCAGTCGGCCATTGCCCAAATCGGCATGCCCTGCATTCTGAAAACCCGCCGGCTCGGCTATGACGGCAAAGGCCAGTTCCGCATCAAGACCGAGGCCGACATCGCTGCGGCCTGGGAAGCACTCGGCGCACAGACCTTGACCGTCGGTCTGATTCTCGAAGCCTTTGTGCCGTTCCAGCGCGAGATTTCGGTGGTCGCGGTGCGCGGCCGCGACGGCGAATTCCGGCATTGGGCGCTGACCGAAAACTGGCACGAACAGGGCGTGCTTTCCGCCAGCTTGGCTCCGGCCACCGAGACCGCCGCATTCGAAGCCGAAGCCGTTGCCTGCGCCCGCAAAGTGGCCGAAGCCCTGGATTACGTCGGTGTATTCGCCCTCGAACTCTTTCTGTGCGATGGCCGCTTGATGGCCAATGAAATGGCGCCGCGCGTGCACAACTCCGGACACTGGACCATCGAAGGCGCGGAAACCTCGCAGTTCCAGAACCATCTGCGGGCCGTGCTTGGCC
>JBEAYK010000239.1:0-4833 GCA_041159305.1 Pseudomonadota bacterium | reverse complement strand
CGCCGGCAATACCGTGATCGCCAAACCGGCCGAACAGACCACCTTGACCGCTTATCTCGCGGTGCAGATCCTGCATGAAGCCGGCATCCCGGCCGAAGTCCTGCAGTTCCTGCCCGGTGACGGCGCCACCGTAGGTGCAGCGCTCACCCGCGACCCGCGCGTCACCGGTGTCGTGTTCACCGGCTCGACCGAAACCGCCTGGGCCATCAATCGCGCATTGGCGGCGCGCAATGCGCCATTGGCCACGCTGATCGCCGAAACCGGCGGCCAGAACGCGCTGATCGCCGATTCCTCGGCCCTGCCGGAACAACTGGTGAATGATGCCGTGATGGCGGCGTTCGATTCGGCCGGTCAACGCTGTTCGGCTGCGCGTATTCTGTTCGTGCAAAGCGACATCGCCGATCGCGTGATTGAACTGCTGGCCGGAAAAATGGACGAACTCAGCGTCGGCGATCCGGGTCTGCTCAGCACCGACGTCGGTCCAGTCATTGATGAAGACGCCAAAGCCATTCTGGTGGCGCATGCCGAGCGCATGGATAAGGAAGCCAAGTTGATCAATGCCGTGGCGCTTTCCGACGACTGCGCGCATGGCAGCTTCTTCGCGCCACGCGCCTATGAAATCAGCGGTCTGTCGCAGCTCAGCCGCGAAATTTTCGGGCCAGTCCTTCACGTGATCCGCTACGACGCCGACAAGCTCGACGACATCCTGGCGCAGATCAACGCCACCGGATACGGCCTCACCCTCGGCATCCATTCGCGCATCGATGAAACCGTCAATAAAATCGCGCGCACCGTGCGTGTCGGCAACTGCTACGTCAACCGCAACCAGATTGGTGCGGTAGTCGGCGTGCAGCCGTTCGGTGGCGAAGGCCTGAGTGGCACCGGTCCGAAAGCCGGCGGCCCGCACTACCTATTGAAGTTCGCTTCCGAGCGTACGCTGACCATCAACACCACGGCGGCCGGCGGCAACGCCAGTCTGCTGACTTTGGCCGAATAAGCCAAAAGGTGTCCTACTGAAAAGCCGCTGGTGACAGCGGCTTTTTCGTGCCCATAATGTCAGCAGCGCCAAAGGAGACGGCTTGGGAATGCACATGAAATACATCGCGATGGTACTGGCGACTGCCTTGGCCGGCTGCGGTAGTCTCGGAAGGAATGAACGTCCAATCACCTTGATTGACAGTGGCAACGGGCTCGAAAATTTCAGTCGCATCGGCAATGCCCAATGGGCCGTTCGCAATGGCAGCATCGAGACCGGCCCCGGCGGCAAGAGCATGTCCTTTCTGGTGAGCAAGAGCACCTACCGCGATTTCCACGCGCGCGTTGAATTCTGGGCCAGCGAGGATGCCAACAGCGGTGTGTTCCTGCGTTGCCAAGATCCGAAGGAAATCACTGCTGAAAATTGTTACGAAGCCAATATTTTTGACCAGCGTCCCGATCCCAGTTACGGCACCGGCGCCATCGTGCTCGTAGCCAAAGTGGCCCAACCGATGCCGAAAGCCGGCGGGCGCTGGAACACCTATGAGATCACTGCGAAAGGCGACCGCCTGATCTTGGTTTTGAACGGCGTGACTACTGTCGATGTGCAGGACAGCAAATTAGCCGAAGGCCACCTTGCCTTGCAATGGGGAAGCGGTACCATCAAAATCAGAAAAGTTGAAATCACCCGCCCGTGATTTCACCCAACCGACTGCCTGAATCTATGACCTGCTTTGGCGTCGCCAACCTGCTTCATCTGCAATGGAAGCCCCGACCATGGCTACACTGAATGCCATCGCTTTCCGCCGGCAGGCCAAAGGCCCGATGCTGGAAATCGCGTCCGTGGCCATCGGCAGCGAAGCCGGTGTGGTCCCCGACACCCGCGGCAAACCCGGACGCCGTCAGGTGACCCTGCTCAGCCTGCAATCCTGGCAGGACGCCTGCGCCGAACTGGGCACCGATCTGCCCTGGACCGTGCGCCGCGCCAATCTGCTTATTGATGGTCTGCGCTTTTCCGCGGCCGATGTCGGGCGCGTTTTGCGCATCGGCGATGTGGAACTGCAGATCATGCTGGAAACCGACCCCTGCCCGCGCATGGATGCCCAGTATGAAGGTCTGACCGCAGCCCTGACCCCACACTGGCGTGGCGGTGTCTGTTGCCGGGTGCTGAGCGACGGCACCATCCGGACCGGGGATGTCGTCGCGTTTCTGGACTGAATCGCGCGCGCAGGCTTTTTGCTAGACTGGACGCCACGTCACCGCTCCGGGTTCCGCCATGATTGCAGGTCGTCCGTTCGCTCTTGCTGCTGCACTGTTTACCGCAGCACTGTTCCCGCCGGCGGCAACCGCCATGACACCTCTGCTGAGCGCCGCAGAGCCTGCCGCCCCTGAATCACCGCCGACCGCCACCGCCGTGGTATTCAACCGTGAGGTGGCTGTGTTCCGCGGCAACCTGCTCGGTGCCCCGCCGGCCCTGCGTGCCGAGCGTGCCGAACAGCGCATCAAGGAAGAACTGGCCAGAAACCCCGATGCCGTGGTCAGCGTCGAGAGCAATCCGCTCGGTGCGATCTTCAAAATCGACGGCGTTATGGTGTTCGTGCTCACGCCGGATGATGCCGATAAGCTTGCCGGCCAGAATCCGCCTGCAGCAATCAGCGACACACAGCGCCGCCTCCAGCAGGTCATCAGCGAAAGCCGTGCGCCGGCATCACCGCCATCGCCACTCTGATACTGGCCGGGCTGTTGTGGCTGGCCGCACGCGCACGCCGCTTCGCCAATCGCAAACTGGTCGCGATGACCGAATCCAAGCGTCTTGAGGTCAATGGCGTCGAGCTGGTACCGCGCATCCGTGTGTTGTCCTGGCTGCTGAAACTCAGCCGCCTGCTGTTCATCATCGTTGCCGCCGTGCTGGTCTATGAATGGCTGAGCATCAGTCTGGCCCAGTTTCCGTACACGCGGCCCTGGGGCGAGGGCCTGAACGGTTTCCTGTTCGGTACCGCCGCGGCATTCGGCGAAGCCATCGTGCACGCCATTCCCGATCTGCTGACCGCCATCGTGATTTTCCTGCTGGCCTATTGGGCCACCCAGCTGTCGAAAGGCTTCTTCGATCAGATTTCACGCGGCCACAGCCGACTCGGCTTCATCGATGCCGAACTGGCCGGACCGACCCGCAAGATCATCGCCGTGGTGATCTGGCTGTTCGCCTTGGTGATGGCCTATCCGTACCTGCCGGGTTCGGATTCGGAAGCCTTCAAAGGCATCTCCGTTCTGGTCGGACTGATGCTGTCACTGGGCGGATCCAGCATTATCAGCCAGGGCGCCAGCGGACTGATCCTGACCTACTCCCGGACCTTCAAGCCCGGTGAATATGTGCGCATCGGCGATGTTGAAGGCACCATCACCGATCTGGGCATGTTCAACACACGGCTGCGCACCGGCATGGGCGAGGAAATCACCTTGGCCAACTCCAACGTGTTCGGCGCGATTACCCGCAATTATTCGCGTGCCGGAAAAGGCGACGGTTACATTCTCGATACCACCGTGACCATCGGCTATGACACGCCCTGGCGTCAGGTGGAAGCCATGCTGCTGGAGGCGGCGAGACGGACCGATGGCATCGCCAACGAACCGAAGCCACGCGTCTTCCAGACAGCCCTTTCCGACTACTATCCGGAATACCGTCTGGTCTGTCTGGCCACGCCCGAACAACCCAAGCCGCGCGCGGTTGCCCTCAGCGACCTGCATGCCCACATCCAGGACGTGTTCAACCAGTACGGCGTGCAGATCATGTCGCCGCACTACGTGCTCGATCCGGCCAACGAGAAAGTGGTGTCGGAAGATCGCAAATACGCCGCGCCGGCCAAACCGGCCGATTGAGTCGGCGCGGGTACATACGTATTCACGCGCCCGCCGGCGCGGGAAATTGGCAGGTCCGGCATTCTCGTTTAGCATGACCTGACCCCGAATCCAGGACCGCCCATGCTTCAGCGCCGTTCGTTCCTCTGCTTGGTTGCTGCCCTGCTATTGGCCAGCACCGCCGGTGCTGCAGCACCACCACCCAATGCCGACGGCAATCCCGAAAACGGCAAGGTCGTGATCTACCAGGTGTTCACCCGCCTTTTCGGCAATCAGCAGACCGCCAATATTCCCTGGGGCACCCGTGAACAGAATGGTGTCGGTAAATTCGACGACTTCAATGACAAAGCGCTGGACGGCATCAAGCAGCTCGGTGTCACCCACATCTGGTACACCGGTGTACCGCATCATGCCCTGGTCGCCGACTACAGCGCTAATGGCATCTCCGGCGATGACCCGGATGTCATCAAGGGCCGCGCCGGATCGCCATATGCGGTCAAGGATTATTACAACGTCAATCCCGATCTGGCGCGTGACCCGGCCAAGAGACTAGATGAATTCAAGGCGCTGGTGGCGCGCTCGCACAAACACGGCCTGAAGGTGATGATCGACATCGTGCCGAACCATGTGGCGCGCGCTTACCGCTCCAGCGGCGCACCGGCCGGCGTGCGCGATTTCGGCGCCGATGACGACACCTCGGTGGAATACGCCCGCAACAATGATTTTTATTACGTGCCGGGCCAGCCGTTCCAGGTACCGGCCTGGCCCGCGGATTACCGGGTGCTCAACGGCGAAGCCCATCCGCAGGTTGACGGCAAATTTGCCGAGAACCCGGCGAAATGGACCGGCAACGGTTCGCGCGCGGCGCAGCCGAAATTCGATGACTGGTACGAAACGGTCAAAATCAATTACGGCATCAAGCCGGACGGGAGCACGGACTTCCCGCGCCTGCCGGCTGATTACGCCGGCAAGGACTGGCGCGCGCATTACGCGTTCTGGCAA
>JBEAYK010000238.1:0-2696 GCA_041159305.1 Pseudomonadota bacterium | reverse complement strand
GAATCCTGCCAGGCCAGATCGCCCATGCGGTGCACGACGCGTGTGCTGCCATCGGCCAGGGTTTCATGGATTTTGCCAAGAAGATTGGAAGCCTCGCGGCGGTAATAGCTGTCGGTGGCGCTTGGACCGGCCACGGTGACTTCACCGATTTCGCCCTGTGGCACGCATCGCCCCTCATCCCATTCGGCAATCGGTTCATCGCTGATGCCAATCAGACGCACGGTATTTTCCGGGACAGGCGTGCCCACGCAGGTACCGAAGCCCTGCTCGGTGCCGGCGCGGGTCAAAGCCAGTTGCTCGCCATCGATCACGGTCACCGGCAGACATTCGGTGGCGCCGTACGGGGTCCAGTAGCGGGCCTGTGGATCACACAGGCTGCGGATTTTTTCCACGGTGTCGGCCGGCACCGGCGCGCCGGCGGAAATCACGTAGCGCAGACCGGGCAACGTTTTGCCGTGCTTGGCCAGCACCGCCATCAGCGCCGGTGAACCGAACAGCTGGGTGACGCCGAACGTGGTGATGGCGTGTCGCAGTTTTTCCGGATCGGCGCTGCCCGGCCGACGCGGATCCATATCCGGAATGATGCTGGTCAGGCCCAATGCCGGATCGAACAGCGCGAATGGCGGAAACGTCGGTAGACTGACGCCGCCGGGTTCAACCGCGAACGCCTGCTGCAACAAACGCACCTGCGCGGTGAAATGTCGGTGTCGATACAACACGCCTTTAGGCACGCCGGTGGAACCCGAGGTGAACAGAATCGCGGCCGGATCCTCGCCGTCGACCTGCGGCAATTCTGCCCGGCTGGCACGACCCAAGGCTTCGATAGCTCTCAGCGTTTGGCCGCCGAACAGGGCAAACCGGCCGTCGGTGACTTTCAATCGCACGTCCGGCGCCCAACCCAGCACCAGCTTCGCGGCTTGCGCCAGAGCAATGCCAATGAACGCCTGCGGCGCGGCTTCACGCAGGCATTGTTTCAGTGCGGAGCGCGCGATGCCCGGGTCCACCAGCACCGGCACGGCGCCGGCCTTGAACAGGGCGAACATCACCAGAAAAAATTCAATCGACGGCTTGAGCATGACCACCGCGCGTTGTCCGCGGCCGATGCCGTAGGCTTGGAAACCCAAAGCCAAATGATGGCTGCGCCGATCAAGATCGGCGTAGCTGATGAGGTCATCGTAGCGCGCGAAACCGTCCGGTCCTTTAGTGCCCGGACAACGGATGGCCGGCCGATCGCCCAACTGTTCGGCACGCAGGGGCAGGATGTCCGCGATGTTGATCAGCTCGGGCATCGCGGTGCCTCCTCAGCCGATGGGGTGACGGTCCAGGAACTGGCGGATGGCCGGAACCAGATCCTCATGCTTGTCTTCCAGCACGTAATGGCCGGCATCGCTGTAGATCTTCTGCGTGGCCGCAGGCAGATCCTTGACGAAATGCGCCAGGAAATCCTGATCGAACACGAAATCCTGCAGGCCCCAGCCGATGAAGGCCGGGCGATCGCGGTAACCCGGCAACTGTACTTCGGCTTTCTGCACCAGCGGCCAAGCGGCATCGTCGGGTTTCAGCGGAATGTCCTGCACGAAGCGGTGTACCGCGCGCCGATTGGTCCAGCTGTCATACGGTGCCAGCAGGGCTTTGCGGCTGGCTGGCGGAATGGGACGGAGCACACCGAGATCGGCGGCACCACGCGCGAAAAAGTTGAACCCGCGGATCAGCACCGCACCCAGCAGCGGAATGCGGCCAAGCGCAATCTGCCAGGGCAGTTTCTTGGTCTTCGGCAAGGGAAATGACGCGGTGTTGAGGATGACCAGACGCGCAATGCGCTCCGGGTTGCGCAGGGCCCAGGCGAAACCGACCATGCCGCCCCAGTCGTGCACGGCCAAGGTGATTTTGCGGGTCAGACCCAGCGAGTCGACCAGACGGTCGAGATCGTCCACGCGTGATTGCAAGGTATAGCGGTAGTCGCCATCATCAGGTTTGTCGGAAAGACCCATGCCGATGTGATCGGGCACGATGCAGCGATAGCCATCACGCAGGCCGGAAACCAGATGGCGCCAGTAATAGCTCCAGGACGGATTGCCGTGCAGCATCAGCACCGGATCGGCCTCGGCCGGACCTTCGTCGAGATAACTCAGTCCGATGCCGTCGCCGCGGTCGAATCGTTTCGGAGTGAACGGATACTCGGGATAGAACGCCAGCTCAGACACGGATTACCACACCACTTCCGCCATCGAGCAGTTCAGACCGGAGCCGATGCCGAGCAGCGCAATACGCTGGCCTTTTTTCAGACGGCCCATTTCCTTGAGCTTGCTGAGCACGATCGGCACCGAGGCCGGACCGATGTTGCCGTGCTCGGCGAAGATGGTCATGACTTTCTTGGGGTCGATGCCAAAGGCCTTGATCATGGCATCGGTGTGCACGCGGCTGACCTGATGCACCACGAACTCGTCGATTTCCTCGACCGCCCAGCCCATGGCCAGACGCGCGGCGGCGAAGGTCTTGGCGGCCAGCTTCATGCCTTCGATCAGCAGCATGCGGGTGTCGGTGACCATGCGGTCGAGATTGCCGCGGCACAGGGTGTTCCATTCGGTGGCCGAACGCGAGACGCCGCCACGGTAACGCGGTGCATCCGGGGCCAGTTCCACGCGGGACAGCACCATGGCCGCAGCACCGCAGCCCAGGGTCAGCGAGGCCATTTC
>JBEAYK010000237.1:0-2697 GCA_041159305.1 Pseudomonadota bacterium | reverse complement strand
AAGCACGGCACAACCGAATGGACACGGCGCGGTCCGCGCATCAGTTTGAGCGGCCTGCGCGTCGGCGAGGGCGGCAGCGCCGTCGAAATTGCCCGTGCCGAACTGCTGGTGGCCGTCTATTCCGGCCTGCTTCCGGGGCATCCGCTGACCGAGCTCAAAGCCAAGGATCTGCATCTGCGGCTGGAGCAGCTTCCCGATGACAGCTGGCAGCTGTTGGGGGTACCACGCCAGGAAAACAGCAAAACCGATGCGCTGGATGTACTTTCGGGTTTCGGTGAGTTGCAGTTGGAGCGCTCCGACCTGGTCATCCGGCCGAACCGTCACCCGGCCATCCGCATCCCACGCATCGACATGCGCATGCGCGTGCAAGGTCGGCAATTGCGTGTCGGTCTGCGTGCCGAGGCACGTCGGGGAGATTTACCGCTGCAGTTGGTCGCCGATCTCGATCGTCGCGACATGAGCGGACGGGTGTGGATTGGCGGTGAAAAGCTGGATGCCGGTCAGTGGTTGGCGCTTTTTCCGGGGCTGAAGGTGCCGGCTGTCGATTCCGAAAGCGATCTCGATGTCTGGGCGCAGATCGAACGGCGCCGCATCATGCGCGTGCATGGCCGGCTGCAGGTTTCCGATCTGGCGCTGGCGCAGACGAAACCGAATCCGACGCGATTGCGCTTTCGCAAAGACACGCTGTTTGATGACATCCGCGGCCAATGGTTCTGGCAGCGTACCGTACAGGGCTGGCAGGCGTCCGTGCCGGAGATCCGTTTCGACAAGAGCGGCGGCAGTGAACGCATCAGCGATGTGCGCGTGACCGCAGATGCAGGGCGTTGGGCGGCACAGGCGCAGGCCGTGGCACTGAATCCGTTTACGGTCATCATGCCGCTGGCCAAAGGTCAATTGCCGGATGTGGATGCCTGGCTCAACCGTGCCGGAATCCAGGGTCAAATCAGTGCCGTCAAAGCCGACGGCCGTAACGACTTCAGCCGCTGGCGCGGCGCCGGCTATGGCGATGCCATCGGCTTCAAACCGATCGGCCAGGCGCCGGGCTTTCAAGGCATCTCCGGGGTGTTGAATGCCGATGAGCGCGGCGGGGTATTGCGCTTCGCTGACAAGCCGGTGGTGCTGGATTGGCCGGTATCTTTCGGCCGCAAAGTGCCCAGCCGTTTTGAAGGATCGATGGCCTGGTGGCGATCGGGTCCCGATTGGGTGCTCGGTACGCACGATCTGAGCTGGAAAGGCGATGGCATGGCCTTGAAGCTTGATACCGAAATGCACTTCATGGCCGGCCGCAAAGCGCCGCTATTGAATCTGTCGGCGCGCCTAGAGAGCTTCGATTTCGCTACCGCCAAACGCTTCTGGCTGCAGCATCTGATGCCTAAAGCCAGCATGGACTGGTTGGATATGGCCTTGGTCAAGGGCACTGTGCGGGATGGTTCGGTCGTCATCAGCGGCGATCTGGCCGATTGGCCGTTCGCCAACAAGGCCGGACGTTTCAGTGCCACGGCAACCGTGCTCGCCGAGCAGCTGAAATTCGCCGCCGATTGGCCGGCGGCCGAAAACGCAATGCTTGCCGTGGACTTCAATGGCCCGGGATTCAGCGCCATCGGCACGGCCGACTTTCTCGGCAATCGCGTGCAGGTCAAACCGAGCGGCATCGCGCGCTTCCATGATTCGGAGCTGGCCATCGATGTGCATACCGATTCGGATTTCGCCCGGCTGATGCCGGTGCTGCAGCAAACGCCCTTGAAAGCCAAAGTCGGCGAAGCGGTGACCGCACTGGTCGGCAAAGGCCCGGTCAGTGCCGATGTGCGCATGCTGTTTCCGTTGAAGAAGGGTCTCGCGTTCAACCGCATCGACGGTGACATCGACTTGCGCGGCGTGGCCGTACGTTCCCCGGATTGGAATCTGGCCATGGGCGATGCCAACGGCCGCGCCCGCTTCGACCACGACGGATACAGTGCCGCCGGCATCCGCGGCCGCATGGATAAAAACCCGGTGTCGCTGGACCTGCGCGTCGGACGAAACCATGTCAAAGACGCCGGCAACCGCGTTGAAGCAGCCATCGCCGGTCCATTCCACACCGACACGCTGCTGCGTTACGATCCTTCGCTGGCCGATTTGAAAGGGGTGTTGAACGGACAAAGCCAATGGCAGTTCGGCATCAGCATGCCGGAAGTCCGTGGCGGCGTGGAAGCCCCGGTGCTGCTGGAGGCGCAATCGAACATGGTCGGTACCGAAATCCGGCTACCGGTGCCGCTGAATAAACCGGCCGCAACGGTACAGGCGTTTCAACTGCGCACCAATCTTCCGGCCGACAAGGGCGTAATCGAATTCCGGCTTGGTCCGGCGTTCCGGCTGATGCTGAAAAAACCAAAAGACAAGCCGATGGCCGGTATTGCCTTGTTCGGTGCTCAGACCCAGGGCAGTATTCCCGCCAGTGGTTTCTCGGTGCGTGGCAACAGTGACGAATTCGATGCGCCGGCCTGGCTGGGGCTGGCCAAAAAAGCCGAGGATGGTGCCGGCCTGCAGAGTTTCGATCTGAGCGTCACTCATCTGCGTTTGATGGGCGAAGACTTCGGCCTGACCCGCTTGCAGCTGGCGCCGGCGCCGGAAGCCATGGGCGTGCGCGCCAGTGGTGCACGTCTGGATGGACAGTTGACGCTGTCCAAAGCCGCCAACGCGGCGGTCACGGCCAAATTC
>JBEAYK010000236.1:0-2704 GCA_041159305.1 Pseudomonadota bacterium | reverse complement strand
GACAAGAATCCGCTGAACATGGTGCGCCTGCCGCTACTGCAGAATTTTTTCCCGCGCAGCCGCATCATTCTCGCCGTCCGCCACCCCTGTGATGTGGTGTTGAGCTGTTACATGCAGAATTTCCGTGCGCCGGCCTTCGCGCTGACTTTTGAAACCCTGGAAGGCACCGCCCACATGTACGATCGCGTATTCGCGCATTGGACTGCCGCCGCCGAACAGCTGCAGCTGCCGGTGCTGACTTGGAAATACGAAGATCTGATCGCCGATACCGAAGGCCGGTCGCGCGCGCTATTCGATTTCCTGCAGCTGCCCTGGCAGGATTCCCTGCTGGCCTTCACCGAGCGCGCCAAAGACAAAGGCGCCATCAAGACGCCTTCGTATACGCAGGTGGTGGAACCGGTCAACGCCCGCGCGGTCGGGCGCTGGCAGGCGTATGAAGCCTATTTCACACCGGCCGTGATGGCGCATTTGGCGCCATGGATCGCCCGCTTCGGTTACTGAGCCGCCTGCGCCGCAATCCACGCGTCCATGTGTTTTTCCAGAGCGTCGAGCGGTATCGAGCCGGTGCCGAGCACTTCATCGTTGAAAGCGCGCAGATTGAAACGGCTGCCGAGGCGGCCTTGGGCGCGCGCACGCAGTTCTGAAATCTTCAGCTGGCCGATCTTGTAGGCGAGGGCCTGTCCGGGCCAGCCGATGTAGCGGTCGATTTCATTGACGATGTCCTGTTCGGTTTTCGGTGCATTGGCCTTGAAGTAATCGATGGCCTGTTGGCGCGTCCAGCCTTTGGCGTGCATGCCGGTATCCACCACCAGTCGTACCGCCCGCCACATTTCGTAGGTCAGTTGGCCCATGCGGTCATACGGGTCATCGTACAGGCCCATGTCGTAGCCGAGCTGTTCGGCGTAAAGCCCCCAGCCTTCACCGTAGGCCACGAAGTAGGCGGTACGCCGGAACATCGGCATTTCCGGCAGCTCCATGCCGCGTGCGAATTGGAAGTGATGGCCGGGCACGGCCTCATGCAGGCTCAGCGCCATCATTTCCCATTTCGGCCGGACTTCCGGTTTGTACAGATTCACATAATAGAACCCGGCCCGACTGCCATCGGTGGCTCCCGGCTGATAATACGCAGTGGTGGTGTCCGGTGCGATGCTGGCCGGTATCGCCCTTACGCCATAGGTCATGCGCGGCAATACGCTGAATACTTTCACCAGTTCCGGATCGATGCGTTTCGACATTGCTTGATAGGCTTCGAGCAAGGCCTCCGGGGATTTATAGAAGAAGCGTGGATCGCTGCGCAGGAAGGTGAAGAATTCCGGCAGGCTGCCTTTGAATCCGGTTTCGGCCTTGACCGCTTCCATGCGCGCGCGGATGCGTGCGACTTCCTTCAGGCCGATGCCGTGAATTTCATCGGCGCTGATATCGGTGGTGGTGTAATAACGCGCCAACAGGTCGTAGTAGGCTTTTCCGTCAGGCAAGCCGGCGGCAGCGATGCTGCTGCGTGTGGCCGGCAGATATTCGTCATTGAAATAGCGGCCGAGCGTGGCATAGGCCGGCACGACTTTCCCGCTGATGACCGCACGCGCTTCCTTGGACAGGGCCGCGCGCTGCGTGGCGGTGAACGATTCCGGATAGCGTTTGAACGGCGCATAGAAGCCGCTTTTCTCCGGATCGGAAACGACCTGTGCCGCGATCTGCGCCGGTACCCGGGTCATGATTGCCTTCGGCGGCGTCCGCCCGCTGCGCACGCCTTCACGCATCAGCGTGATGTTCTGCTCGATCAGGGCCGGCAGTGCATTCAAGCGCGCCAGCCAGTCGCGGTAATCCTTTTCGGTGGTAAAGGCCAGCAACTCAGTGATGCCGTCGGCGGTCTGCACCCCGCCCTGGTGGGTCATCGGCATCAGGTATTCGCGGAAGGGCTGGCGTTCGATGTCTTTTTTCAGCAGCCATTCGAAGGTGTCGTAATGGAGCTGGTCCGCTGCACTCAGGCTCTTGCGGTCGATGGCGTGCAGGCGGTCCATGGCGGCGCGATCGGCGGCCTCGCTGTCGGCAATCGCCTTCAGGCTCAGATCGGACCAGCGGTCGTTGAAGCGTGTGTCGCCATTGTAGGAGGCGTTCTCCGGGCTTTCGCGCATGCCACGCTCCCACTCGTCGGCGAACAGCCGGTGCAATGCGGGGTTGCCCGTATCGGCATGTACCGCCGGTATCAGCGCGAAGAGCAGGAACAAAAGAGCCGTAAATCGCATGAGTGAGCCTCCCGGGTTGGTTTCCAAAGTGTATCAGCTACGCCCGAAAAAAAACCGCAGCCCGGAGGCTGCGGTTCGGTTTCCGATGGTGGATGATCAGAAGTTGACGGTCAGGCTCGTCCAGTAGTAACGGCCGACGGTGTCGAAGGTGCGTTCGTCGGTGTTGCCGTTCAGCGAGTTGTTCTGGTACAGAATCGGCGGTTGTTTGTCGAACAGGTTGTCAATGCCGAAACGCAGCTTGATCTTGTCGATGGAAACGCCGGCCTGCAGGTTGTGGTAGGTCACCGCGCCGATGGAGAACTGGCAGCCCGGGCTGCCGGAAGGCAGGCCGAGGTTGGCGCAGGTGCCGTCCGGTTCGGTGCTACCGACGGTGAAGCCGTCAACGAAACGCATGGTCCAGGACACGTCGAAGATGTCCTTGCTCCAGCCTAGGTTACCCAAAGCGCGCCACTGGCTGTAGT
>JBEAYK010000235.1:0-2728 GCA_041159305.1 Pseudomonadota bacterium | reverse complement strand
GTCGGCGGCCGGCGCATTCGCGCCTTTGTTGCAAGCGGCCAGAATCAACAGTGCCGACAGCGCGGCCGCCGCCGGTAAACGATGGTTACGCGTCTGAATCTCTCCCCGTGGTGGTCCTCTGGACGGGTCGCGCCGGTTGTCGGTGCGAGCCCGAATATGCCGGTTGGTTTTTCGGCTCCGGCAATGCAGGCATTTGTATCGGAAATGAGGGGGGGTGTCAAGCTTGCCCGGTGTTTCCCGTATGTAACATTTCGAAATGCGGAATACCGTCTTCGTCGTATTCATCCCCCACTTCAACAAAGCCGAGCGCCCGGTAGAAATTGAGCAGATAGGACTGCGCACTGATGCGGATGCCCTGGCCGGGGAACAGGCGATTGCAACCGGCGATGCCTTCACGCATCAACTGTTGGCCGAAGCCATGACCGCGGTAAGCGGCGGGGGTCAGCACACGCCCGATCGAAGGTTCGGCATAGAACACACCGGCATGCACCGATTTGCGGCCCGGATCGACTGCGCGCAGATAAGCGGCGAGTTGACCGTCGCAGGCACCGATCAAGTGCCAGGAATGTGCATCGAGCGCATCGGCATCCTGATACGGGCAGTTCTGTTCGACGATGAATACCGCTTCGCGGGCGGCCAGCACGGCGTGCCACTCCAGCGCGGTCAGTTCATGCAGGCGGGCCCAGCGGAAGGAGAGTGTACTCATCAGGGTTCAGAAATTATTGAGGGCGATGACTTTGCCATTGGCACCGAACCAGACCTGGCCGTCGCCGAGCATGGCGCCTTCATCACGCACGAACATATTGCGCTGGATCGCCGCGGCGATGGCCTTGCGGTAGGCCGGGGTGAACACCGCATCGTAGACCGCCAACAGCTCGGCGGCGTTGCGCAGGGTTTTGATTTTGCCGTTCAGCGAGACTTTGATCGGGTAGCGGATTTCCGCCGCCACTGCATTGCGATCGCCGGACTTGAGCGCACGCCAGAAGCGTTCCGCCGGGGCGTGCACGGCCTGGTTGCTGACGGCGCCGATGGCGCCGTAACGGTTGCTGAGCTTGCCGGAAATGGCCCCTTCTGCCGACAAATAAAATGGCATCGCCGCGCGCTTGCCGTCCAGCATTTGCCACTGACCAACGATGACCTCGCAGGCCAAGATGCGGTCGCCGTAACGGCCCTGCGGATCGCGTTCCTGGAAAGAACCGATGAAACGTGCGCTGACGCGGCCATCACTGCCGTACTCGTCAATCCGGACGCTGCCGTCTTTGCCGATCTGGCCGCGGATGCGGATGTCGCGCAGCTGGCTGGCGTACACATACACGCCGTTAAGTTCACCGGCGCCGAACACCAGTGACATCCGTATCGGGTATTTGCCGTCGATGCTGCCGGTGTAGTCCCAGATCCGGCCGGGTTCGTTCCAGGTGCAGGCCGCACTTCCCAGCTGCGGCAACAGGGTCAACACAATCACGGTCAGCAGACCTCGAAATGAACGCTTGTCCAGAAGCATGCGCGTATCTCCAAAGGTATCGATCGTAGCGAGTGTGCCACGCCCGGCGCGGGCCCGTCCACTTCTGCAACGCCGGTAGGCGCGGTAGAATCAGGGCTTGTTGATTGCCAAGCACAGCCTATGAACCTCTACCGCCACGCCGCACTTGTCACTGCCGCCCTGTTCGCCGGCATGATTCCCGCCGTCGCCGCTGCCGAGGTGCTGATCGGCACCAACGGCGAACGTCTGGTCGGGCGCGTGATCAAACAGAAAAACGGCATCATTCATTTCGACAGCGAAACGCTCGGGCGCATCAAGGTACCGGCCGATAAAGTGCGGCTGGAAAACGCCGCGCCGGATGCCGGTGTAAGCGCTGAAACGGCCGCCGTGCCGCCGGTGCAATGGCATGCCGAAGTCAGCGGCAAAGTCTCGCTCGACCGCGGCAGTCTGCAGACCCCGGAAGATCGTCTGGACATGAGCTTCAAGCTCGATCGCCTGACTGAGAAGCACGCGTTCTACAGTACCGTGTCCTACAACTACAAGCGCAAAAACGATCAGCTCGATGATGATGACTGGCTGCTCAGCATCAGCGACGACAAATTCATCAGCGATGACCGCATTCTCTCGGCGCGCCTGCTGGCCACCCAGGAACTGACCAGCACCGGCACCGACGACACCCTGACCCTGAGCGCCGCTTACGGCTGGCGGCTGTGGGAAACGCCCGAGCAGTACCTGCGCATCGGTCCGGCGCTGGGTTATCTGTCGCTGACCCGCGATACCGGCGAGTTCAAAGGCCCGGCCGCCGGGCTTTACGCCCGCGCGCTCTGGCCGGTATTCGCCAAGAGCACCTTCAGTGCCGAATTGCAGGCGCTGGAATCCTTCGATGACGGTAGCTACGTGAACCTGGAAATGCGCCTGCGCCGGCCGTTGAGCGAGCACTTCTTCGTCGGCGTCGGCTGGAATTATTCCTGGAGCGATGTCGAACTGGAAAGCGGCGTCACCTCCAAATGGCGCTGGGATTTCGGCTGGAATCTGGATCCCTGATTATCGTGCGAGTTACATCCGCCACCAGGCCAGGCGGCGGGTGTCGTGATTCCAGTACAGATGGATGGCATCGCATTGGCCGTCGCTCAGGGTCAAGCTGCGGGCCGCGGGTTTATTGATGCAGCCCGGCAAGGCCTGCGCGCCGAGGGCTTCCGGGGCACAGTCGGGTGCGGCCGGTGTCAGCGTTACCGGCAACGCGCATAC
>JBEAYK010000234.1:0-2742 GCA_041159305.1 Pseudomonadota bacterium | reverse complement strand
CCGATGTCGCGCGCATCGCCCGTGAGTCCGCCGACCGCCGCGCCTGGTTCCGCGGCAATGGTGAGCCGCAACTTGCCCTGGGCATCATCAAAACGTCCACGGCCAACGCATTGCAGGTTTCGCGGGATGTCCGTGCGGAAATCGATCGGATTAATCCGGGGCTTCCGGAAGGCATGACCATGGGTATCAATTTCGATACCACCGTGTTCATCGACGCCGCGGTCAAAAAAGTCTATAGCACGCTGTTCGAAGCCATCGCATTGGTGCTGCTGGTGATCTGGCTGTTCCTCGGCAGTGTGCGCGCCGCGCTGATTCCGGCGGTGACGGTGCCGGTGTGCCTGATGGCGGCCTTCATCGCACTCTGGTTATTCGGGTATTCCATCAATCTGCTGACCTTGTTGGCGTTGGTGCTGTGCATCGGTCTGGTGGTCGATGACGCCATCGTGGTGCTCGAGAATGCCCAGCGCCGCATCGATGCCGGAGAGCCGCCGATGCTGGGGGCATTCCGTGGCACCCGCCAGGTCGCTTTTGCCGTCATTGCCACCACGGCCGTATTGGTGGCGGTATTCCTGCCGATGGCGTTCATCGAAGGAAACAACGGCCGCCTTTTCCGCGAACTGGCGGTAACGATGGCCAGCGCCATTGCCATTTCGGCGGTTGTCGCGCTGACTCTGACTCCGATGATGTGTTCATTGATCCTGAAACCCCATAAAGCCGGTGCTACCGGTTTCGAAGCGCGGATCAATGCATTCCTCGAGCGCGTGAGCCAGACGTATTCGCAGAGACTGCAGGCGCTTCTGGCAAAACGCAATACCATTGGTATCGCCATTCTCGCGATTCTCGGCGCCAGTGCGGCACTCTACCTGCTGGTACCCAAGGAGTTGGCTCCGGCCGAGGACCGTGGCGTATTTTTCGTTTCGGTCAATGGCCCCGAGGGAGCGGGCTTCGATTACACCGTCAAGCAGATGGAGCAGGTGCAGGCCGAACTGATGGCACTGCGGACGAAATCCGAGGCCATCGACCGTATCAATGCGGTAGTCCCCGGTGGATTCGGCGCCAGTGAAGAAATGCATACCGGCCGTGCCACCGTGCTGCTGAAACCCTGGAAGGACCGGGATACGGACACCTCCGCCATCGTTGAAGAATCCCGGAAATTGCTGTCTAAGATTCCCGGCGTGCAGGCGCGGCCCCAGCAACCGACCGGATTGGTCCGTGGCGGCGGCCAGCCGGTCCAGCTTGTTCTGCAGGGCTCGGACTATAACGAGCTGGTGCAATGGCGCGACCGCCTGCTCAAGCGCATGGAAGAAAATCCGGATTTGACCGGACCGGATTCCGATTACAAGGAAACACGTCCCCAGCTTCGTCTCGACATCAATCGTGAACGGGCAGCGGCACTGGGGGTTTCGAATCAGGCCATCGGCAGCACTTTGGAAAGCATGCTCGGTTCGCGTCGTGTCGGCACCTATGTGGAAGGTGGTGAGGAATACGATGTGATTGTTCAGGCCGATGCCGAGCAACGCCGCTCGCCTTCGGATCTTCTGTCCATGCATGTACGGACCGGGAGCGGACAGCTGGTACCCCTGGCATCGGTCATCGATGTGCGTGAATTGGCCGAGCCCGGCAGCTTCAACCGTTTCAACCGTCTGCGTGCCATCACGGTGTCGGCAGGACTGAAGCCGGAGGCGAATCTGGGCGAGGCCTTGGATTGGCTGCAGAAAACCGCCAAAGAAGAACTTCCGAGCACCGTGCAGATTGACTTTAAAGGACAGTCCCGTGAATACCTGAAGTCGGGTCAGGCGATACTGTTTACCTTTGCGCTGGCGCTGCTCATCGTGTATCTCGTGCTGGCGGCGCAGTTTGAAAGCCTGATCCATCCCTTGGTTATTCTTTTGACGGTTCCGATGGCGGTTTTCGGAGCATTGCTCGGACTGTGGATCATGGGGGGCAGTCTCAATCTGTTCAGCCAGGTCGGGATTATCATGCTGATCGGACTTGCGGCCAAGAACGGCATCCTGATAGTCGAATTCGCCAATCAGCGCCGTGACGCCGGATTGGGTGTCGATGCAGCCATCATCGAGGCGGCTTCGGTGCGGTTACGTCCGATTTTGATGACATCCATTGCCACGGCGGCGGGCGCTTTGCCGCTGATGCTCGGCAGTGGCCCGGGATCCGGGTCGCGTCAGGCCATCGGTATCGTGGTGGTGTTCGGCGTTCTCTGCGCCACGGTGCTGACATTGTTCATCGTGCCGGTCATGTATCGTTGGCTTGCACCGTATACGCAGTCTCCGGAGCAGCGCGCCCGTGATTTGAGCAAGCAAGAAGCCGCGACGCCGGATGCAGAAGGCGCGATGCATTGATGCGTCGCGAATAACAGCGAACAGGGGTAATTTATGACGGACCCGAAAGACAAGCACCCGCTTTACCGCGGCCCTGGCCAGGGCCGTGAGGAAGGGCGCGGACCGCGTCCGCCAAGCCGTGATGACCGTCAAGCACCGCGCATGCCGCATCGTGCCGAACGGACTGCGCCGCGTCCACCTTCCGGCCGCCGGTGATGATCACCTGGTCCGCGCGGCCGAGAATGACCCAGCCACCCCCGGGGGGGGCCTCGGCGCGGTCCCCCGTGGACCACCAGCCGTCGTCGCGCCACTCCGGCCAGAGCCCGCGGCACATCGGCCGGCAGGGCCAGCGTCGTGACCGGCTTGCCATTCAAAGATTCATCGAGTTGCGACGCATCGAACACCC
>JBEAYK010000233.1:0-2753 GCA_041159305.1 Pseudomonadota bacterium | reverse complement strand
AAGGCGCAGTGGTCGGAGGTGCTCAACCAATACCAGCGCCGCGCCGATCTGGTACCGAACCTGGTGGCCACCGTCAAAGGCTTCGCCGCCCAGGAAGAGCGGGTGCTGACCGAAGTCACCAATGCCCGTTCACGCGTCGGCCAAATGAATATCAGTGCTGATCAGGCCTCCGATCCGGAAACCCTGAAGAAATTCCAGGCGGCGCAGGGCGAGCTCTCCGGAGCACTTTCCCGCCTGCTGGTGGTTTCTGAGAACTACCCGGAATTGAAGTCGAACGAAAACTTCCGCGATCTGCAGGTACAGCTGGAAGGTACCGAAAACCGCGTCACCGTTGCCCGCAACCGCTACATCCAATCGGTGCAGGCCTACAACACGCATATCCGCCAGTTTCCGGTGAATATCACCGCCAAACTGTTCGGTTACCAGCCGAAAGCGAACTTCTCCGTGGAAAACGAGGCGGCCATTTCCAAGGCACCGACTGTCGAATTCGCACCGGCCGCGCCGGCCCCCGCCCCCGGCGGCTGATTCCATGCTGCGCGCTTTCGCGCTCTGCAGTCTGCTGATGTTCTTTGGTTCCGGCGAAAGCCGGGGCCAATCCCCTGCGGCTTCGTCTGAGGCGCCGCAACTGGCGCAGCATGTCACCGATACCACCGGCACGCTCAGTGCCGGTCAGATTGCCGAGCTCGAGCAGCGGCTGACCGAATTCGAGAAGCGCAAGGGCAGTCAGGTCGCGGTGTACATGATTCCGACCCTGGACGGGCAATCGCTTGAGGATGCCGCTTTGGCGGCTGCCGAAAAAAACAGGCTGGGCCGTGCCAAAGTCGATGACGGCGTGTTGCTGTTCATCGCCAAGGATGACCGGAAAGTTCGGATTGAAGTCGGTTACGGTTTGGAGGGCGCCATACCCGATGCCAAAGCAGGACGCATCATCCGGGAATATCTTGCGCCGAATTTCCGCAAAGGCGATTACTACCAGGGCATCAACGAAGCCACCGGTGCCATCGTGCAGCTCATCGACGGCGAAGAATTGCCGCAACCCTTGCAGGATGAGCAAACAGATCAGCCGCCACCCGGCGGGGTGTTCGCACTCTTCATCGGCGTGTTCATCGGGCTTATGGCGGCCGGTACGCGGCTGAAACCGGTTTTCCTGCGGCGCTTCGGGGCCGGCATTATCGCCGGCGGCATCGGTTTTATCGTACTGAGCACGCTTGGCTACGGCATTTTGGCCGCGCTGATTGCCTTTTTCATTGCCAGCGCCGGTCCTGGTCGCTTCAGTTCCGGCGGCGGCAGCTGGGGTTCCTTCCCCGGCGGCGGTTCCGGCTGGGGCGGTGGCTCTGGCGGCTGGAGCGGAGGCGGAGGCGGCTTCGGCGGCGGCGGCGCATCGGGAGGATGGTGATGAATCGCATTCTGCAGAATCTCTTTTACGGCTGGTTCCAGTTGAGTCGTTGGTTTCCGTCCGATCGCATGAAAGCCATCCGGGATGCCATTGCCGAAGGCGAGCGCGGCCATGCCGGTGAACTGTGCTTCGCTGTCGAGGCGCGCTATTCCCCGTTCGCGCTCATGGCCGGCATCCATACCCGAGGCCGCGCCGAGCAGGTGTTCTCGGCTTTACGCATTTGGGATACGGCCGAGAACAGCGGCGTCTTGGTCTATCTGCAATTGGCCGAGCGTCGCGTTGAAATCATTGCCGACCGCGGCATCGCCGCCAAGGTACCGCAGGCAGGCTGGGACGCCCTTTGCACTGATTTCGCTGAGGCCATGCGTCATGGTGAGCCGGACAGGGCGGTTCTGGATTGTCTGAGCAGAATCAATGCCTTGCTCACCCAGCATTTTCCGGCTTCGGCCGACAATCCAAAAGAGCTGCCGGACGAGCCCGTCATCCTCTGAATCGCTGAAATTCCGCTTACGCCGCTTCCCCGTTTTCAGGCACAATAGTGACTGTACTCGCGGATTTTGCCATGACCATCCTGCACGATATCGACCCCGTTGCGCTGTCACTGCCGTTCTGGCCCCATGGCATTCATTGGTACGGCATCATGTATCTGCTCGGTTTCGCCGCCGCGTTTCTGCTGGGCCGGCATCGCATCCGCGCGGGACGATTTTCCGGCATCGACGAAAACCGATTCAGCGATCTTCTTTTCAATGGCATGCTCGGCGTCGTCATTGGCGGTCGTGTCGGTTATGTATTGTTCTACGGATGGTCCGACTTCATCGCCGACCCGCTGTTTCTGCTCCGCATCAACGAAGGCGGCATGAGCTTCCACGGTGGCCTGCTCGGGGTGATGGTTGCAGTGGCGATCTGGTCTGCGCAGTCAAAAAAACACCTGTTCGACACCCTCGATTTTCTGGCGCCTTTGGTTCCTCCGGGTCTGATGTTCGGACGCATCGGGAACTATATCGGCGGCGAGTTGTGGGGACGATATACCTGCAAGGACTGGGGTGTTATTTTTCCGCGCGCCGAAGCGGATCTGTACGGCCAGACCGCCGACCAACTCAGGGTTCTGCATGAATCGGGGCTGCTCGACCGATATGCCCGTTATCCATCACAACTCGTGCAGGCCGCGCTTGAAGGCTTGCTGCTGTTCATCATCCTGTTCTGGTATTCACGCAAACCCCGGCCGCGCTACGCGGTATCCGGTCTGTTCGCGCTCGGCTATGGCGTGTTCCGATTCCTGGTCGAATTCATCCGCCAGCCTGATGCCGACATCGGCTATCTGGCCTGGAACTGGCTGACCATGGGTCAGCTGCTGTCC
>JBEAYK010000232.1:0-2755 GCA_041159305.1 Pseudomonadota bacterium | reverse complement strand
TTGCCCATCTTGTTGACGCCATCCAGGCCTTCCAGCAAGGGCATGGTCAACACGATCTGCGGTGGCTGACCGAAATGCTCCTGCAAGCCGCGGCCCATCAGCAGGTTGAACTTCTGGTCGGTACCGCCGAGTTCGATATCGGCCTTGAGCGCGACCGAATCGTAGCCCTGCACCAGCGGATACAGGAATTCATGGATGGCGATGGGCTGTTGGCCGGCAAAACGCTTCGAGAAATCATCGCGCTCCAGCATGCGCGCCACGGTCATCTGCCCGGCCAGCTTGATCATGTCGGCTGCACTCATGGCGTCGAACCATTCGGAATTGAAGCGCAGCTCGGTTTTGTCCCGGTCCAGCACCTTGAACACCTGGTCGGCATAGGTCTCGGCATTGGCCAACACGTCGGCACGCGACAGCGGCTTGCGGGTCACATTCTTGCCGGTCGGATCGCCGATCATGCCGGTGAAGTCGCCGATCAGGAAGATCACCTGGTGGCCCAGGTCCTGAAACTGGCGCATCTTGTTGAGCAATACGGTATGTCCCAGATGCAGATCCGGGGCGGTGGGATCGAAGCCGGCCTTGACCCGCAGCGGACGCCCCAGCTTCAAACGGGCTTCCAGCTCTTCGGGCTTGAGGATTTCCTGCGCGCCGCGCCCGATCAGTTCAAGTACATCCTGTATCTGCATGGTGGCAGGGCTCCGGAAATGCGGTGGAAAACAGCCGCTTGCGCGTGCGTGCGTTAATACCGCGTTAAATGCGTTAATTATGCCTGAATGCAGTTCGTGGGGGTTTGACGCGCGGCATCCAGACTGGTTATTTTAGCCCATTGCCCGAACGCTGTCCCCGAAGGACTTCCATTGCGATTGACCAAACACCTGAACACGCTCCGCAGCTGGGACCGATCCCGTTGGCAGTCCGCCGGACTGATGCTGTTGACCGGACTTTTCGTGGCATCGCTGATACCGGCCCTGCAATCGCCGCATTCGCTGGCATTGGCCCCGGCCCTCGTACACAGCCCTGCTTTCTCACGTAAAGCGCTGGATCTCGGCGCATTCCGCTGGCAAAGCATCACGGTCGAGAAGGGCCAGACCGTCAGCGAAATCTTTGAACACATGGGGCTCTCGGGAAAGACACTGCAACAGGTCATGGCCAGCACGGCCGCCCGCGACAGTTTCCGCCGCATCCGCGACGGCGACATCCTGGAGTTTGAAATCAACGGCTATGACCAGCTGCGTGCCATGCGTTTCGACCGTAGCGATCTGGAGCAGGTCAACCTGACACTGGAAAACGGACTGGTCCGCGAACAGATCACCGTGCGCCCTCTGGAAAACCGGCTGATGGTGGCCAGCGGTGAAATCACCAGCTCCTTGTATGCCGATGCGAAACGGGCAGGACTGGACGGCAATGTCGTCAACCAGATCGCCAATGTGTTCAAGTACGACATCGATTTCGTCGACGACCTGCGCGACGGCGACCGCTTCCAGGTCGTCTACGAGCAGAGTTTCCTCGATGGCAAGCCTTACCGGCAGGGCCATATCCGCGCCGCCAGCTTCGTCAACCGCGGCAAGGAATACACGGCATTCCGCTACAACCACAACGGCCGCGAAGAATACTTCGATGCCAGCGGCCGGCCGCTGAAAAAAGTCCTGATGCGGATTCCGATCGAATTCGCACGCCTGAGCTCGACCTTCGGGATGCGCAAACATCCTGTGCTCGGCCGTATGCGCGCTCACAAAGGCGTCGACTACGCAGCCCGCACCGGAACACCGATCATGGCCGCCGGCGATGGCCGGATCGAATTCGCCGGCTGGAAAAGCGGCTATGGCAAAACCATCATCATCAACCACGGACAGGGGCGCACGACTCTGTATGGACATATGTCGGCCCACGGCAAATACAAGCGGGGACAGTCGGTCGCACAGGGCAGCATCATCGGCCGCGTCGGTAGCACGGGCCTGGCCACCGGTCCGCATCTTCACTATGAGTTCCGGGTTGGCGGCAAACAGGTCAATCCGCTGAAGGTGACCATGCCGAAACCGGAACCGCTACGCGGCGCGGCGCTGGCAGCATTCCGTCGCGCTACCGCGCCGGCCGTGGCAATGATGGAACAGTCCACCACCACCGAGCTGCGCTGATCATGGCGTCTACCTTGTATATCGGTCTGATGTCGGGCACCAGCCTGGATGGCATCGACGTGGCATTGGTCGATTTCAACAATGGCGCGCAATTGATTGCACATGGTCATCGACGCCTACCGTCGGAACTCACCGATATCCTGCTGGCGCTTTCGCAATCGAATGCGCCGGTCAGCCTGGAACAGGTCGGTCAACTGGAAACGCTGCTCGGCGAAGCGTTTGCCGAAGCGGTCACGGCATTTTGCAGCGAACACCGCTTGGCTCCTGATTCCATCCGCGCCATCGGCAGCCACGGCCAGACCCTGCGTCATGATCCGAAAGCTGAAATCCCCTACACCCTGCAGTTCGGCGATGCCAACATCATCGCCGAGCGCACCGGCATCACCACCGTGGCCGATTTCCGGCGCCGGGATGTGGCCGCCGGCGGCCAGGGCGCGCCATTGGTGCCGGCCTTCCATGCCGCTCTGTTCGGAAGCAGCGAACAGGACCGGGCGGTGGTCAATATCGGCGGCATCGCCAACATCACCCTGCTGCCGGCCGATGCTGGCATTACCGGATTCGACTGCGGGCCGGGTAATGCACTGATGGACGGCTGGTGCCAGCGCCATCGCGGCCTCATCGCG
>JBEAYK010000231.1:0-2759 GCA_041159305.1 Pseudomonadota bacterium | reverse complement strand
CGTCAGGGCTGCAGTCAGCGTGGTCTTGCCATGATCCACGTGGCCGATGGTGCCCACGTTCACGTGGGGCTTGGTACGTTCGAACTTACCTTTTGACATGATGATCTCTCAAGCAAATTGTGGAATGGAGGCCAATCCGCGGGCGGACCGGGTGGAACTGGTGCTCACGAAAGGAATCGAACCTTCGACCTCTTCCTTACCAAGGAAGTGCTCTACCGACTGAGCTACGTGAGCGGCAATACAAAACAACAAAATCAAACGCGTTTTAATGGAGCGGGATAGGAGAATCGAACTCCTGCGATCAGTTTGGAAAACTGAGGTTCTACCATTAAACTAATCCCGCCTTTGCATCAAAGCTGGAACCGCACAAAACAAAAACTGGTGGAGGGAGGTGGATTCGAACCACCGAAGGCGTAAGCCAGCAGATTTACAGTCTGCCCCCGTTGGCCGCTTGGGTATCCCTCCAGAGTTAGCCCGTTATTTTCGCTCGATATTCGGGCTTTGTCAACGCCTAAATGGCTCAGACATTAAACCGGAAGTGAAGGACATCGCCTTCCTGCACGAGGTACTCCTTGCCCTCCAGACGGAGGCGTCCGGCTTCTTTGGCACCGGTCTCGCCCTTGTACTGGATGAAATCGGCGAATGCGATGGTTTCGGCCCGGATGAAGCCTTTTTCGAAATCGGTATGAATCACGGCGGCAGCCTGCGGGGCGGTGGCGCCCTTGTGAACCTGCCAGGCCCGGACCTCTTTGACGCCAGCGGTAAAGTAGGTCTGCATGCCCAAAAGGGTGTATCCGGCGCGGATGACCCGGTTCAGGCCCGGTTCGTCCAGCCCCAGATCGGTCAGGAACTCCTGGCGTTCATCGTCTTCGAGCTGGGACAGCTCCTCTTCGATGGCGGCACAGACCGGGACCACTTGGGCGCCTTCAGCCTCGGCACGGGCACGGACCTTGTCCAGGTGGGGGTTATTTTCGAAACCGTCTTCAAGCACGTTGGCCACATACATGACCGGTTTCAGGGTCAGCAGGAACAAATCACGCACCAACGCCTTCTGTTCCGCATCCAGGCCCAGCGCACGTGCGGTTTTGCCGGCGTCCAGCCCGTCGCGCAGGAGCTGCAGCACCGGTTTGCGGGCGGCAGCGTCCTTATCCCCGGCCTTGGCCAGCTTTTCGGTGCGCAACAGGGCTTTCTCGACGGAATCCAGATCCGCCAGAGCCAGCTCGGTATCAATGGTTTCTATATCGGAAATCGGATCGACTTTGCCGTTCACATGCACGATTTCGCCATGTTCGAAGCAGCGCACCACATGCGCGATGGCATCCACTTCACGGATATGCGCCAGGAATTTATTGCCCAGACCCTCGCCTTTCGAAGCCCCGGCAACCAAGCCGGCGATATCGACGAATTCGAACGAGGTCGGAATGACTTTTTGTGGCTTGACGATTTCCGACAACTGCGCCAATCGCGGATCCGGGACCGGCACCACCCCGGTATTGGGCTCGATGGTGCAGAACGGAAAGTTCGCGGCAGCGATGCCGGCCTTGGTCAAGGCATTGAAAAGAGTGGATTTTCCGACGTTCGGCAAGCCGACGATACCGCATTTGATGCCCATTGTTAACCTCTGTATGTTGCCGACCGCGTCACTTTGCGGCCGGTGTATGTAACTGTTTCATAGCGTCGTTGAAACGCCCCTCGGCCAACATCGGCACGATACCGATGGCCGTATCGACAGCATGCAATATCGCAACCGCATCCTCCGCACCCGGCCGGCCGAGCACCCAGGGCGTGACCTTGTCTTTATGTCCCGGATGGCCGATACCGATCCGGAGACGATGGAATCCGCCATGACCGAGCTGGGCCATGGTATCGCGCAGACCGTTCTGCCCGCCATGGCCGCCATCGAACTTCAGGCGCGCGGTTCCCGGCGCCAAGTCGAGTTCGTCATGGACCAACAGACAGGCGGCCGGATCGATTTTCCAGTAATGCAGGCCCGCAACCACCGGACGACCCGAGACATTCATGAACGTCAACGGCTTCAACAGGTACATGCTGCGTCCAGACACTGTGATTTTGGCGGTCTCCGCCTGTAATTTTTTGTCGGTGTTCCAGCGCGCCTGATATTTCTCGGCCAGCGCATCAATAAACCAAAACCCGGCATTGTGCCGGGTTCGGGCTTATTCGGATCCGGGATTGCCCAGACCGACGATAAGCGAAATCGCATCCATAAACGGATGCCGTCTTCGCCGGATTTCCGGCGAAAACGGCGCACTCCATTACTTCTTCTTGGCAGGCGCAGCGGCCGGTGCGGCGGCAGCTTTGGCGGCCTTGGTCGAAGGCACTTCGCCACCGGCTTCCGGTGCTGCGGTGTCTTCTTCCTGACCACGGGCATGCTTGGCGATGACGACGGCCAAATCGTGTTCCTTGCCCAGCTTCAGTGCCGGCAAAGACACGCCTTCCGGCAGCTTCAGTGACGACATATGCACGATGTCGCCGGCGGTGAGAGCCGAAAGATCGACCTCGACGAATTCCGGCAGGTTGCGCGGCAGGCAGACGATGGTGATTTCGTTCAGCTCGTGGGTGACGATCACGCCGGCAGTTTTGCCAGCCGGGGATTTTTCCTGGTTCAGGAAGTGCAGCGGCACGTTGAAACGGATGGCTTCGTTTTCATCGATGCGCTGGAAATCCAAGTGCATGATCTGCTGTTTGAACGGATGACGCTGCATATCGCGCAGCAGGACGCGCTGGCCCTTGCCGTCGAC
>JBEAYK010000230.1:0-2766 GCA_041159305.1 Pseudomonadota bacterium | reverse complement strand
GGCCATCGTCAATGTCACCCCGGACTCCTTCTCCGACGGTGGCCGGCTTGATAATACGGAGTCCGCAGTGGCGCATGCGCTCAAACTGGTCGAGCAGGGTGCTGACATGCTCGACATCGGCGGGGAATCCACGCGCCCGAATGCAGAGCCGGTCTCCCTGCAGGAAGAGCTCAATCGCGTCGTTCCGGTCATCAAAGCGCTCTCCACGCGCTGCAGCGTTCCGATCAGCATCGATACGTCCAAGCCGGAGGTTATGCGTGCTGCCGTTGCCGCCGGCGCAGGTTTCATCAATGATGTGGCCGCGCTGCGTCATGAGGGGGCGATGGCGGCCGCGGTCGAACTCGGCGTTCCGATCTGTCTGATGCACATGCCCGGCGATCCGCGCACCATGCAGCAGTCCGTGCACTATGAAGATGTACTGGTGCAGGTTCGGCAGTTCCTGACCGAGCGGATGTTCGCCTGCGAAATGGCCGGCATCTCCAAAAAGAATCTGGTCATCGATCCGGGCTTCGGGTTCGGCAAGCATCTGGAGCACAATCTGGCCTTGCTGGCCAATCTCTCGTACTTCAGAGAACTCGGTGTGCCTGTGCTGGCCGGCGTCTCACGCAAATCGATGATCGGTCAGATCACCGGGCGCGATGTCGATGCGCGGATATGCGGTTCTGCAGCAGCGGCGATGCTGGCGGCGCAGAATGGCGCCGGAATCATCCGGGTGCATGATGTGGCCGAAACCAAGGATGTGCTCGCGGTGCTGGCGGCGGTGCAGGGCGCGACGCGCAAAGACCATTCGATCAAAGCCAAGCCGGCCATCCAATGGCCGGATGACTAGGACGCCAATGCCGCGTGGTGTGCCCTGACCCGCGGATCCATCACCCGGCGCCATAGCGGCGGGCACAAGGCCAACAGGAACATGGTCGGGTAGCCCGCGGGCAGCTGCGGGGAGTCATCGAAATGGCGCAGGATGCCGTAGCGGCGTTTCGGATAAGCGTGATGGTCGGAGTGCCGCTGCAGATTGAACAGCATGGCATTCGACAGGGCATAACTCGAATTCCAGCTGTGCAGGTGGGTGGTGCGTTCGTAGCCGGCATCGGTTTTACGGCGTTCCAATCCGTAGTGCTCGACATAATTGATGACTTCCAGAGTTGTGGCGGCGAGCAGGCCCTGCGCCAGGAAGAACAGCAGTCCTTCGATGCCCGCTATAGCGAATACCGCTGACGCAAGCGCGAGCCAAATCGCTGTCATCACCAGCATCTCATTGTGCCAACCGATAACCGAAAGCCCCGATTTATGGAGACGTTCGGCCTCAAGTTTCCATGCATTGACGCTATTGCGCCGGAGGGCCTGAGGCAGAAATGTCCAGATGCTCATGCCATAAGGAGCGCTTGACGGATCTTCCGGCGTCGACACATGCACGTGATGTCCGCGCAGATGCTCGATTTTGAAGCCGTGGTAGCCGACGGTAATCAACAGGAGGGCGCCTGCCCATTGCTCGAGCCGGCCGTTCTTGTGAATCATTTCATGCGCCGTATTGATCGCCAGTGCGCCGCTGATGATGCCCTGGGACAACAGCCAGCCGATGACTCCGACCGGGCCGAGGTCCGTTGTCACGAACCACTGCATCGATAGATACAGGGTTCCGATCTGCACCGGCAATACCGCAAGACAAAGCCACTTGAAGACAGGATCGGCCGAGACCTCACGTTCCTGGGCGGACTGGACATTCACCGTGTCGCGGCCGATGCCGAAATCAATGACCGGGAGGAATACGAAAAAAAACAGAAGCGGCCACCAGGCCAGCAGGTCGGGCATACCGCTTCGGGTTCCCCACTGCATGGCAAGCAGTAGCTGCAGCGGTAGCAGGAATACCAATGCGTAACGGAGGGCTTTCAGTCTTTGCATCGTCCGTATACCATGTTGTTGAGGTTTCGATGCTACCTTAGTGCATCTAGAGCAATTACTCCAGAACCGACCGGGAGCCCTGCAGCATGAGCTTGACGCCTTTAACCATTACCTTTGCGCTTTACATCCTCCTGATGCTGGGAATCGGGTTCGTCGCTTGGCGATCCGTTAAAACCCTGGATGACTATATCCTCGGCGGCCGAAACTTGGGCAGCTTTGTGACGGCGTTGTCCGCTGGCGCTTCGGATATGAGTGGCTGGCTGTTATTGGGTCTGCCGGGAGCGCTTTTCCTCAGCGGACTCTCGGAGTCCTGGATCGCCATTGGATTGGTTCTCGGAGCTTGGTGCAACTGGAAATTCGTCGCCGGGCCCTTGCGCGTCTATACCGAACGCTGCAATAACGCCTTGACCCTTCCGGATTATTTCACGCAGCGCTTCGAAGACGAATCCCGCGTATTGCGCATCATTTCAGCAGTGATCATTCTGGCGTTCTTCGCCGTCTATTCCGCTTCGGGTATTGTCGCCGGAGCAAGGCTGTTTGAGTCCGTTTTCGGTATTTCCTATGCTGAAGCCATATGGCTTGGCGCGGGGGCCACCATCGCATATACCCTGATCGGCGGTTTTCTGGCGGTCAGCTGGACCGACACCGTGCAGGCGACCCTGATGATCTTCGCGCTGATTCTGACGCCGATCGCCGTCATCCTCAGCGTGGGCGGAGTTGAACCCAGTCTGGCCCTGATTGCCCAAGCCGATCCGTCCAATATCGATTTCTTCAAGGGTACGACTGTCATTGGCATTCTTTCTCTGATGGCTTGGGGGCTCGGGTATTTCGGTCAACCGCATATCCTCGCGCGTTTCATGGCAGCCG
>JBEAYK010000020.1:0-9556 GCA_041159305.1 Pseudomonadota bacterium | reverse complement strand
GTATTGCCCGATTGCGCCGGAAAGTGAAGGTTCTTCCGGTTGCGGGGAATAAGGGTCGGTTTTTGGAGTCAATCCAGATGGTAGGGATCGCTGTAACCCAGATCCGCCAACAGGCCGCGCTCGATGGCCTCCATGGCATCGGCTTCGCGCGGATTTTCATGATCCAGGCCCAGCAGATGCAGAACGCCATGTACGGTCAGGTGCGCGTAGTGTGCGGTCAACGGCTTCCCCTGATCGGCAGCCTCTTTGGCCACCACCGGTGCGCAGATGACCAAATCCCCGAGTAGCGGCAGCTGCACGCCCTCGGGCAATTCAGCCGGAAAGCTCAAGACATTGGTGGCGTAATCCTTGCCGCGGTAGTGGTGGTTCAGGCGACGGCCTTCCGGCGCATCAACAATGCGTATGGCGATATCCGCGCGTTTGATGCGGCCCTGGCAGGCGGCCTCGGCCCAGCGTTTGAAGCTGACCGGTGCCGGCACGCCCTTGCGGGACATGCCGTAGCTGACGCCGACATCGCATTGAACCGGTCCGCGGGTCATGCCGTCAGCACTTCGCCGCGCAGGGTGTTGACGCGGACTTCGGTGATGCGGATGTCGACGAATTGGCCGATCAGGCGCGGATGGCCTTCGAAGTTCACGTAGCGCATGTTTTCCGTGCGGCCGGTCAATTCGTCGGCATCGCGCGTGCTCGGCCGTTCCACCAGCACCCGCTGTACCGTACCAATCATGGCCTCGGAAATGGCATAGGCGTTCTTGTTGATCGCATCCTGCAGGCGGCGCAGACGTTCGCTTTTGACCGTCTCGGACACTTCGTCCGGAAGATTGGCCGCCGGAGTACCCGGGCGTTTCGAATAGATGAAGGAAAAGCTTTGGTCGAAGCCGACATCATCGATCAGTTTCATCGTGGCCTCGAAATCGCGCTCGGTCTCGCCGGGAAAGCCGATGATGAAATCGGAACTGATCGCGATGCCCGGTTTGGCGGCTTTCAATTTGCGGATCTTGGCTTTGTATTCCAGCGCGGTATGGTTACGCTTCATCGCGCTGAGAATCCGATCCGAGCCCGATTGCACCGGCAGATGCAAATAAGATGCCAGTTTGTCGACATCGCGGTGCGCCTCGATCAATGCATCCGAAAACTCCAGCGGATGCGAGGTCGTATAGCGGATCCGGCCGATGGCTTCGATCTGGGCGATGGCGCGGATCAACATGGCCAGATCCGCGGTTTCATCGCTGCCCTCGATGGCACCGCGGTAGGCGTTGACGTTCTGGCCGAGCAGGTTGACTTCACGCACGCCCTGTTGCGCCAACTGCAACACTTCAAGAAGTACATCATCGAACGGGCGTGAAACTTCCTCGCCGCGCGTGTAGGGCACCACGCAGAAACTGCAGTATTTCGAACAGCCTTCCATGATCGACACGAAAGCGGTCGGCCCTTCCGCCCGCGGTTTCGGCAAATGGTCGAATTTCTCGATTTCCGGGAAGCTGATGTCGACCTGGGCTTTGCCGCTGCCGCGTTTGGCGTCGATCATTTCCGGCAGGCGGTGCAGGGTCTGCGGGCCGAACACAAGATCCACGTAAGGAGCACGCTTGAGGATGGCTTCGCCTTCCTGTGAGGCCACGCAGCCGCCAACGCCGATCACCAGATCCGGATTGCGGTTTTTCAGCTCGCGCCAACGGCCGAGTTGGGAGAACACTTTCTCTTGGGCCTTTTCGCGGATTGAGCAGGTGTTGATGAGAATGACATCGGCCTCGTTTTCATCCTGGGTCAGTTCCAGGCCGTGGCCGGCATTGAGCACGTCCGCCATTTTGTCCGAGTCGTACTCGTTCATCTGGCAGCCGTGGGTTTTGATGTACAGCTTTTTGGCGGGGGATTTCCCGGTCATGGCGCTTATTCCGGTCGGGAGGGGCGCCCATTGTAGCAAGAGACGGCAGGTATGGCCGCGGTTTGGGCATAATGGGCGTCTCGACAGTGCTTGGAGTTCGCGGTTATGCAGGGTAAACGTGTCTGCGTCATCGGCGCCGGCCCCAGCGGCTTGGCCGCCGCCAAGAATGCCGTACAGGCCGGTCTGGATGTCACCGTATTCGAGAAAAACGACAAAGTCGGCGGCAACTGGGTGTTCAATTCCGCCACCGGTCATTCCAGCGTTTATGAAAACACCCATATCATCAGCTCAAAGGCGTTGTCCGAATTCGAAGATTTTCCGATGCCGGCGGACTACCCGGATTATCCGAAACACAACCAGATCCAGGCCTATTTCGAAAGTTACGCCCGTCATTTCGGCGTCATGCCGGCCATCCGTTTCCGGCATGCGGTAACCTCGGCCGAGCCCCAGAACGACGGCTCTTGGCGGATCGCTTTCACCGATGCCGAAGGCAAGCCGCAGACCGCCGACTTCGATGCATTGATGGTCGCCAACGGTCATCACTGGGCGCCGAAGTTTCCGGAGTATCCCGGCCAGTTCACTGGCATCTACATGCACTCGCATGACTTCAAAGGCATAGACGACAGCTGGCGCGGACAGTCGGTGCTGGTCATCGGTGCCGGTAACTCGGCCTGCGATATCGCCGTGGAGTCGGCGCGTCTTGCGGGGCAAGTCTGCCTGTCGATGCGCAGTCCGCAGTGGTTCGTGCCCAAGTTCATGCTCGGCAAGCCCTCGGACGTGACCGGCGCCGGCCTCAATTTCCTGCCACGCCGCCTCAAACAGTGGCTGATGACCAAGATGCTGCGCATCACGCAGGGCAGTTATGAAAACTACGGGCTGCCGGTCAACCAAAAACCCGTGCTCAGCCATCATCCGACGATGAATTCCGATCTGCTCGATTTCATCCGGCATGGCCGCATTACGCCAGTGCCGGGCATCCGCTGTTTCGATGGCGACGTTGTCGAATTTACTGATGGCAGCCGGCGGCGTTTCGACCGCGTCTGTGCCTGTACCGGATTCTGGATCAAGTTCCCGTTCTTCGCGCCGGAGCTGATCGATTTCCAGCATGCCGATAAAGTTCCGCTGTACCGCAAGATGATTCCCGACGGTATTCCCAATCTGTATTTCATCGGCCTGTTCCAGCCGACCGGCTGCATCTGGCCGCTGGCTGATTACCAGGCCATGCTGGCCTGCGCCGAAATTACCGGACGCTATCGGCGGCCAGCCGATCTGGCAATGCGTATCCGCCACGAAATGGAAAATCCGCACTACCGTTTCGATGGTGGCTCGCGTCATGCCACGCAGGTGGACTACCACGTGTTGCGCAATGAACTCAAAGCCGATCTTAAATGCATCGGTATCGATATCGGCAAGCCGCCGATGGGTGTTGCCGGTCGTTACAAGCAATGGCCCCAGCGTAAGGCCGTCGACGCGTGAATCGCAGATAAACCAAAGTCATCGGGAGGCTGGCTTTTCCGACGTTACGGACTCTAGGATGAATCGAGCCCACTGCGTCAGGAGGAGTTATGGAGTCAAGCATCCGACCATCCGCAACTGTTTGGGAACAACTGAGTCCGGCACGCATCACCGCCATCAGCGCGACATTGGCCGTACATATTCTGGCCTTCGGACTTCTGATGGTGCCGGTCAGTCTGCCCGAGCCCATGGCAACGCAACGGGCCGTCACTGAAATCATTTTCACCGAGCCGGAAAAACCCAAGCCAATCCCGTTGCTGCCGGTACCGCCGAAACCCATGGCGCCGGTCACGGCCGCGCCGGCGCGCCCTTTAGTCGCACCAGTGCCGAAAACCGACACTTCGGTGGCGACCACCGACCAGCCGCTGCCCGGCGATGTCTATGTGCCGGAGGATGCGCCCCTGCAGATCGATACCATCGGCAATTCCGCCGGCGGCGACGTCGATGCCAGTACCAAGGCGCAATACCCCATCGCCTATCCGCCGGCGGCCATCCGCGGCGGCGTTACCGGTACGGTCATCGTCTTGGCCAGTTACGATGCCAATGGCACCGTCACCGCCACCCGTATTTACCAGGCAAGCCGTGACAAGTCATTGGATCGTGCGGCGCTGGCCGGGGTGCGGAAATGGAAAATCAATCCACGCCGGGTGCAGGGCCAGCCGGTCGGCGGCGAGGCCTTGGTGGAAGTCCGGTTCAATCTTTGAGCCATGCTGTGTTAAATTCCCATGGGTTATCGCATGGTTCAGGGGAAGCGTGATTATTTCACCGCGTCGGATTGTCTTGCTGCTGTTGGTGATCTCGCCGGCCGTCCAGGCCGGTGAGGTTTACCGCTGCGAGGGCCCGGACGGGGTGCCGCAATTCGTCTCGAAGAAAATCCCCGGCGCCAGCTGCAAAACGGTCAGCTACAACCACGAAAAAAGCTCATTCACGGCACCCAAGCCCGCAACCGGAGAGGCCAGCACCCAGGCGGTAGCGGCCAAGGCCGCCGGGGAACCGAAGTTCCTGCGTATGGGCTATTCCACCTCCTATGTCTGGGTCGATGCCGATGGCATCAAGCATTTCGCCAGTACCCGGCCAAAAGGGGTGGCCAATGTCCAAGCCAAGCGCACCGAATATCCGATTTTTTCAATCACGGCCTGCTACGCCTGTGGTCCCGGAACGACGGTCAACTTCGGCAACGTCCGCCTCAATACCCAGGCTTTTGCTGCCGAAATCAAGGCGGCCAGTCAGCGTTACGGCGTCGAGGAAGCCATCGTGCGCGCTATCATTCACGCCGAATCAGCCTACCGCCCACATGTGGTCTCGCCCAAGAATGCCCAAGGTCTGATGCAGTTGATTCCAGCCACGGCCAAGCGTTTCGGCGTCCGCGATGCCTTCGATCCGGCACAGAACATTGATGGCGGCGTGCAGTATCTCGCGTTTCTGCTCAAACGCTACCAAAACGACCTGACCCTGGCTTCCGCCGCCTACAATGCCGGCGAGGGCGCCGTGGACCGCTTCAAAGGCGTGCCGCCGTATAAAGAAACCCGGAATTACGTGGTTCGGGTCGGGCAGCTGGCCGAACGTTACCGGAAAGCCCTGAAATCCGGCTGAGCCCGTTCAGGCGTTGTTGAACAGGGGCTTAATCTATTACAATATGCCGATAAGTCCGGAGCAGTCCGGGCCAGTTCCTTTCATTTCACTGATTTGGAGAGCCGAATGGCTAACCACGAAGTCAATACCGGCCGTCGCCGTTTCCTGACCACCACCACGGCCGTGGTCGGTGCCATCGGTGCCGGCTTTGCCGCCGTCCCGTTCGTCACCTCCTTCAAGCCCTCGGCACGAGCCCAGACTGCCGGCGCCCCGGTGACCGTCAACATCAGCAAGATCGATAACGAGCCGGGCATGCGCATCATCCAGCAATGGCGTGGCAAGCCGGTCTGGGTGTTCAAGCGCAGCCCCGAGCAATTGGCTGCCCTGAAATCCCTTGACGGCAATCTGCGCGATCCGAAATCGGACAATATCGACCAGACCCCGGCCTTCGCCAAGAACGAGGCCCGTACCATCAAGGGCAAGGAAAACATCGCGGTCATCGTCGGCATCTGCACCCACCTGGGTTGCTCGCCGAGCTATGTGCCGGAAATGCTGCCGCAGCCGTTCGATGCCGAGTGGAAAGGCGGCTTCTACTGTCCTTGCCATCAGTCCCGCTTCGATCTGGCCGGCCGTGTCTATCAAGGCGTACCGGCGCCGTCGAATCTCGAAATCCCGCCCTATCATTACTCCGATGACAGCACCATTGTGATCGGCATCGCCCCCGAAGGAGCCGTCTGATGAGCGTCATCGAACGTACCGTCTCCAGCGTCACCGCGTGGTTCAATGAGCGCACGCCGGGACTGATGCCGGCCTACAAGAAGCACATGTCGGAATACTACGCGCCGAAGAACTTCAATCTGTTCTACTACTTCGGTTCGCTGGCCATGCTGGTGCTGGTCAATCAAATCGTCACCGGCATCTTCCTGACCATGAACTTCAAGCCGAGCGCGGCCGAAGCCTTCGCCTCGGTCGAATACATCATGCGCGACGTCGAGGGCGGCTGGCTGATCCGTTACATGCACTCCACCGGAGCTTCGCTGTTCTTTGTGGTGGTGTATCTGCACATGTTCCGCGGCCTGATCTACGGTTCCTACCAGAAACCGCGTGAACTGGTCTGGATCCTCGGCATGCTGATCTTCCTGACCCTGATGGCCGAAGCCTTCCTCGGCTACGTTCTGCCCTGGGGCCAGATGTCTTACTGGGGCGCACAGGTCATCATCAATCTGTTCGGTGCCGTGCCGGTCATCGGACCGGAACTGACGGAGTGGATCCGCGGTGACTACCTGGTTTCCGACGCCACCCTGAACCGCTTCTTCGCGCTGCATGTGATCGCCCTGCCGCTGGTCATCCTGCTGCTGGTGGTGCTGCACCTCGGCGCCCTGCACGAAGTCGGCTCGAACAATCCCGAAGGCGTGGACATCAAGAAGGTGAAAGACGAGAACGGCAAGCCGAAAGACGGCATTCCGTTCCACCCGTACTACACCGTCAAGGATCTGTTCGGCGTCGGCTTCTTCCTGACCATCGCCGCCTTCATCCTGTTCTTTACGCCGACCTTCGGTGGTCTGTTCCTGGAATACGACAACTTCATCCCGGCCGATCCGATGGTGACCCCGGCCCACATCAAGCCGGTCTGGTATTTCACCCCGTTCTACGCGATGCTGCGTGCCGTGCCGGACAAACTGTTCGGCGTGATTACCATGGGCGGTGCGGTACTGATTCTGTTCGGTCTGCCCTGGTTCGACCGCTGCAAGGTCAAGTCCATCCGTTACCGTCCGACCCTGCACAAGGTGCTGATTACCCTGTTCGTCATCGCGTTCGTGGTGCTGGCCTATCTGGGCATGCAGGCCGGCAGCCCGGTACAGACCTGGACCGCACGTATCCTGACCGTGTTCTATTTCGGATTCTTTTTAACCATGCCAATTTGGTCGGCCATGGGCCAGACCAAAGAAGTACCAGCCCGGGTGCCCGACCATGACTAAGACCGCCACTATTTTCCGTGCACTCGTCGCCGCCGTGGCTTTTGCCGCCGGCCATGCCTCGGCCGCCGGTGCCGGCATCGAGATGGAATCGGCTCAGGTCGATCTGGGCAACAAGGGCTCCCTGCAACGTGGTGCCGCCTTGTACATGAGCTACTGCTCGGCCTGCCATTCGCTCGGCTACATGCGCTATTCGCGGATGGCTGAAGATCTCGGACTGACCGAAGAGGAAGTGACCCAGAACCTGATGTTCACCGACGCCAAATTCGGCGAAGCCATGAACACCGGTCTGGATCCGAATCAAGCGACCGCCTGGTTTGGCAAGGCCCCGCCGGATCTGAGCCTGATTGCCCGCCGCAAGGCTGAAGGCGCCGACTGGGTCTACAACTATCTGAAGACCTTCTACGTCGACGAATCGCGCCCGATGGGTTGGAACAATGCCGTATTCCCGGGTGCCTCCATGCCTCACGTGCTGTGGGAACTGCAGGGTAGCCAACATGTGCTGACCGAGCCCAAGCATGAAGGCGGTCATTGCCCGAAAGGCGAAGCCTTCGGCCAGTGCATCACCGGCTACAGCATTCCGGAACACAAGAAGGGCAGCCTGAGTCCGGAGGAATATGACCAGGTCGCCCGCGATCTGACTGCATTCTTGGCCTATGTCGGCGAACCGTCGGCATCCAAGCGCGAGGCCATCGGTGTCTGGGCGGTCTTGTTCCTGGCCCTGTTTACCCTGTTGGCCTACTTCCTGAAACAGGAATACTGGCGCGACGTCCACTAATTATCGGATTTCGTTAAGAAAAAAGGCCGCTAAGCGGCCTTTTTTCATGAAAGGCTTGCAAAAATCGGCGAAATTCGCCATGTTAAGGAAAGTGGCATAAATCACAAAAAAACAGCCGCTCAACTTCACATGATAGGTACAAGGAATGGCCACAACCCCTCGTTCGCGCAATACCTTAACCCTGTATTCGGCCAAGAATTGCGTGGTCTGCCACAAAGTCCGGATGGTCATGGCGGCCAAAGGCATCACCTATGACCTGATTTCGGTCGATACCGCCAACCCGCCGGAAGATCTGCTGATGCTGGCCCCGCATTACCATTCGGTACCGACCTTGGTCGAGCGTGACAACGCCATCTACATTTCCAACGTCATTTCCGAGTATCTCGACGAACGCTACCCGCATCCGGCACTGATGCCGGCCGAACCGATTTTCCGCGCCATGCACCGCATCGCCGTGCGCCAGGTCGAACAGGATTGGGTGCCGCAGGTTCAGGCCATCATGGCCGGCGGCAAGAACGTGGATGCCGCCCGCAAGCGCCTGAAGGAACTGATTCTGGAATCCTTGCCGTTCTTCAAAAGCAACAAGTTCTTCTTCGGCAATGAAATGAGTCTGGTCGACTGTGCGATCACTCCCATCATCTGGCGCCTGCCGGCCCTGGGCATCCAGCTGCCGAAAGATGCCAAGTGCGTCGAGGATTACGGTCTGCGGATTTTCCGCAATCCCGCCTTCATGCGCAGCATGACCCCCGAAGAGAAGGTCCTGCGCGATCTCGCCTTCAGCTGATGTCCCCGCCCACTGCCATGACCTCGAATCGCCCGTATTTGCTGCGGGCGCTGTATGAGTGGATCAACGATAACAACCTCACGCCCTACATTCTGGTCGATGCCACCCAGCCCGATGTGATGGTACCTGCTTCGACCGTCAAGGACGGCAAAGTGGTGCTGAACATCGCCATGCGCGCCGTGGAATCGCTTGAGCTCGGCAACGAGGCACTCAGCTTCAAGGCCCGTTTCGGCGGTGTCAGCCAGTTTCTGTATGTGCCGGTGGCTGCGGTGCTGGCAATCTACGCGCAGGAAACCGGACAGGGCATGATGTTGCCCGCCGATGAAGGTGCTGCCGAAGAAGAGGGCTTGGATGCGTATGAGCCCGATGCCGAAGCCGATGACGATAGCGACCCGGAAGATCCACCGAAACCGCCTGCCCCCGGCAAGGGCGGCCATCTGCGTATCGTCAAGTAAAGGGTTCCGGCGATTTCGCCACCGGTTCGACCCAAGACACCGCACGGCCACCGACCAAGGTGATGCTGGCGGCATAGCGGTCATGTCCGTCATGCGAATATTCGTACTGGTAAATCCGTTTCCAGCGCAATCGGCCTTGATCATCGCGCTGAATACCGAGTTTGATCTGATGTACGCTCTGGTCGAGCCATTGCACGCCGGCGCGCATGCACAGTTGTCGCCCGAAATGTCCGGCCTGTTCGGCCGCCGCACGCCCGGACGACCAGAACAGCACGGCCGGAAAAGCCAATAGCATCAGAATGATTGCGGTCATGCCGGATTTCCCAAACGCATCGAGAAATCGATGGCGCGGATGTTCTTGGTAATGGCGCCGACCGAAATGAAATCAACACCGGATTCGCGGATCACCGACAGACGTTCCATGCTGACACTGCCCGAAACTTCCAAGGGTTTGCGGCCATCGGCGATGCGCACTGCGGCGAACATGTCCTGATCACTGAAATCGTCGATCAGAATCCGGGTGCAGTCGGTATCCAGCGCTTCCTGCAGCTCCGTGAGATTCTCGACTTCCACGATGACCGGAATGTCCGGATA
>JBEAYK010000019.1:0-9605 GCA_041159305.1 Pseudomonadota bacterium | reverse complement strand
CACGGCGGTAATGCTGCGCGCTGCATTATCCACGGTCACTGTCGGGGTGCCACCGCCGGCAACGGGGCTACACACGATGCTGGCCGTGCTTTGCCAGTTGTTAACCAGCGTCTCAGTGATGGTCAGCGTACGGTTTGCCGTAGCGGGCAACACCGGCATATAAAACCGTACGCTATTGTTATCGGTCAGATTGACGGTAGCCGTGTTGCTACCCACCGGAGTGATGGTGGTACCGCCATCGGTGCTGGTAAACAGATTGACGCTTTCAGGCGCTGTCGCGGTAAAGCTGAAGCTCTGGGTACTGCCATCCGGCAGCGTTTGCTTGGTGAGTTCGATGTAACCGCTGACCAGAACCGGGTTGACACCGACGCTCAGTATTCCGGTACCCGCATTGCATTTTGAAGGTGAACCATTGACGACCGTGCTGGCACTGCAAGACGCATTGTTGGTGGAGTTTTGGTCATAAGAAACGACATAAGGAATCGACAACTGGCCGCTAGCATTGCCGACGCACTGCACCTTCATGTTGTTCACCGTCCAACTGACAAAATTGGACGGCGTTGTCGTTTCCGGAAGGTCGGCACAAGTATCGCCGTCCTGATTGTTCCAAGGGGCAGATGGAAGGAGCGATGTCGGCACCACAGAAGCCGAGCAGATGTTGCCGGCGGTGGTTGCACGCGGATCATTGCCCTGCTGGCCGACGAAAAAGCCGATGTCATAACGGTTGGTGTTGGAGTTGGTCAGACCAATCGATGCGTTGAAGGTCAATGTGCTGCCAGCCACACAGACCGGAGGAGTATTTGAAGTCGACTGGAACGCGACAATCGTTGAGAACTCGCCGGCCGTACAGGTCAGGTTACCGGATCGGTTGCCGACGCAGGTTTGGTCCTGCAATGCCGTGGTGGTTTGACCGATGGCCTGCCCGGCACACATCGCGAGCGCCAGAGCCGCAAGCCTGCTTGCCTGTGCGGGATTGAAGTGAAGATATGCATTGGAAAATGCAGGCACCAGCGGACGACGGACAGACTTCATAAAAAGAATCCTCATGTGCTGCCGTTCCTGGTCGAGGTACCGCAACGCAATAGCTGTGTTGAAAAATGAATTTTGCGTGAATCGAAAGTGAATACTGTAGTCATCGCAAGAGAGACGGTATATGGGCAAAATGCTTACATGTACCCGCAACTGCAACTCCCCTGCAAGATCCCCTGACAAATAATAAAGTGGCTACTGTGCACTACATCACAGATTGTAGACTGCGATTATAGACACAACCGAACGGCTTTGTAACATTTTTGTGAACTTATACAATAAGTTACTAATAGCGTCAGAATGTGACGCTGATGGGCAAAAACGACCGCTAATGAATGTTAACTTATAACATTCCCGTCTCAAGCTGCGCGGCCTCACTCATCATGTGCCGGCCCCATGGCGGATCGAACACCAGATCCACATCGGCCTCGATGATGGTCGGGACACGCTCGACCTTGGTCCGGACATCATCGACGAGAACATCCCCCATGCCGCAGGCCGGTGCGGTCAGGGTCATTTGGATGGCGGCCTTGCGCTGGCCATCCGGGAGGCGCTCGATCTGACAGTCGTAAATCAGCCCCAATTCGACCACATTGATCGGGATTTCCGGGTCAAAACAGGTTCGCAGCTGCTGCCAGACCAGCTTTTCCACTGCATCGTCGTCTTCGGTATCGGCCAATTCCAGGGGTTTGGGGGCGGTTTTACCGATGGCATCGGCGTTTTCACCGGCAACACGGAACAGATTGCCTTCGACGAAGACCGTGAACGAACCACCCAAGGCCTGGGTGATGTAGCCGACCGTACCGGCCGGAAGCGAGACATTATCCCCCTGTGGAACCAACACAACGTCGCAATCACGTTCGAATTTGATGGGCTCGCTGGTGCGTGAGTACGACACAATCGTATTTCCAGGGGGTAAACTGGTGCCTAGTTTACTGGAATCCTTCCAATACCGTGTCAACGTCGCGACATTCCCTGTTCAAACCCCTGGTCATCAGTCTGCTGGCCGCACTGGCCATGATGGCGGTATGGTTCACGCTATCCGCAGGCGCCGATGATGCGCTGTGCTGGTTCGCGCTGGTCGCGGCAGCCGACATCGCTTTGCTGGAACGATGGATGCGCTCACGCGACCAACGCAGTCCGGCCTGGATTGCACCGGTTCTGACTTTCCTGTGTTGTCTGGCAAGCCTTTGGCTGATTACCGCACTGAACGTGAGCTACGCGACAGGTTTCGGCCTGCACACCAGCGCAGGCGGCATGGGTTTCGGCCTGTTCGGCAATCTGCTGGCGATGCGCTTACAGCCCTTGGATTGGTCGTTATTGGCCGCATCGCCGGTTCTTGCCTTGGTATTGGCCAAGACCGGAATCAGTGGCCGCCGTCAATCGCCTTGATTTCGGCAACCAGTTCGGCCACTGCCTTGGCACCGTCTCCATAAAGCATTCGGGTGTTGTCGGCGTAGAACAGGGCATTCTCGATGCCGGCAAAGCCGGTGCCCTTGCCGCGCTTGATCACCACCGTGTTCTTCGAGTTCACCACATCCAGAATCGGCATGCCGAAGATCGGCGATGACGGATCGGTCTTCGCGACCGGATTGACCACATCGTTGGCGCCGATGACCAGCGAGACATCAGTCACCGCGAACTCGGGATTGATGTCGTCCATGTCCGCAATCAGATCATAGGGAACGCCCGCCTCGGCGAGCAGAACGTTCATGTGACCGGGCATACGACCGGCGACCGGATGAATGGCGAAGCGTACCTTGACGCCCCGTTTCTGCAACAGCTGGGTCAGTTCCCAGACTTTATGCTGCGCCTGCGCGACCGCCAGACCGTAGCCCGGAACGATGACCACACGTTCTGCATAGGCCATCATCGCCGCGACATCGGCGGCATCGATGGGTTTCTGCGCCCCAGTGATTTCCGCAGCCTCGCCCTGCTGGCCGAAGCTTCCGAACAAGACGCTGGAGATGGAACGGTTCATCGCTTTCGCCATCAACTGGGTCAGCATGGTACCGGCCGCGCCAACCACCATGCCGGCGATGATCAGTGCCTCGATGCCGAGCACATAGCCTTCGAACGCCACGGCCAGTCCGGTCAACGCGTTATAGAGTGAAATGACCACTGGCATGTCGGCGCCGCCGATCGGCAGCGTCATCAACAGGCCAACCGCCAACGCCAGCACGAAGAATCCGAGGATGACCGGTTGTTGTAGCAACAGGACCGACATAACCGCCAACACCAATGCGCCTAGGAAAACCAGCAGATTGAAAAACTGCTGCCCTGGGAAAGTGAAGCGCCTGTCCATACGCCCGTCGAGCTTTGCCCAGGCAATCAATGAGCCTGTCAGGGAAATGGATCCAATCAGCGAACCGATGACGGCGAACACGACGGCGGCACGCGGTGCAGTGCCTGATGCAGCGGAGAACTTCAGGAGCTCTACCAGACCGATGGCCGCTGCGGAACCGCCGCCCATGCCGTTGTAGAGGGCCACCATCTGGGGCATGTCGGTCATCGCGACTTTCTTTCCGGAGACCCATGCCGCCACGGTACCCAAAGCGAGGGCAGCCAGAATCAAGGGCAGATTATGCAGCGCTTGACCGGAATCATCTTTATAGAAAAAACTGGCGACGGTGGCCAGCACCATGCCGGCGCCGGCCCACTGGATGCCGCTACGGGCACTGAGCGGCGAGGCCATGCGCTTGATACCGAGAATGAAAAGTAGCGCTGCCACCAGGAAAGCAGTGCGGACCAGCAATGCGGTGATGTCCATGCTCAGCCCTCCTTCGGTCCGGACGGCTTGAACATCTCGAGCATACGCTCGGTCACCACATAGCCACCGGCGGCATTGCCGGCGCCAAGTACGACGGCGATGAACCCGATGACCTTTTCGAGCGTGCTGTCGGCATGGCCAAGCACGACGATGGCGCCAACCAGCACGATGCCGTGCACGAAGTTGGAACCAGACATCAGTGGCGTATGCAGGATGACCGGTACCCGGCCGATAATTTCATAGCCGGTGAATGCCGCAAGGATGAATACATACAAATACAGAAAACCGTCCATCATCAAACTCCTTGCGCCGGTTCGGCACCATCATGGGCGATGCAGGTCTTGGCGACCAACTCATCTTCAAACGGAATCTTGAGCGTTCCGTCCTCGACAATCATCAACGTGAGGAAATTCAATAGATTGCGGGCATACATCTCGCTGGCATGCACGGCGCCCATGCTGGCCAAATTCAGCGGACCGGCAACCAGCACGCCATTGCAGTCTTTGTCGATGCCGGGCTCGGTCAGACTGCAGTTGCCGCCGGTCTCGGCCGCAAGATCGACGATGACGCTGCCGCGCCGCATGCCGGCGACCATGGCCTCGGTGATGATCTTGGGTGCAGGACGACCTGGGACCGCGGCGGTGGTCACGATGACGTCGACCTGTTTAAGGTGTTCGGCAAGCCGCTCCTGCTGCAATGCGCGCTCTTCATCGGTCAACGCACGCGCATAGCCTCCTTCTCCCGCTGCACTGACGCCGAGATCGAGAAATTTTCCGCCGAGTGATTCAATCTGCTCCCGGGTTTCCGGGCGCACATCGAAACCTTCAACCTGGGCGCCCAATCGTCTGGCTGTGGCGATGGCCTGCAACCCGGCAACGCCGGCGCCGACAATCAGGACTTTCGATGGCCGTATGGTGCCGGCGGCGGTGGTCAACATCGGAAAAAACCGGGGCGCCAACTGCGCGGCAATCAACACCGCTTTATAGCCGGCCATGCCGGCCTGCGAGCTGAGGATGTCCATGGCCTGGGCACGGGTCGTCCTCGGCAGTTTTTCGAGGGCGAATGCGGAGATACGTTGCTGCAGATAGATCGGCAAAGGCGAATCGCTGCGGTGCGGCGCCAAGGCACCGATGAGAATGCTGCCCGGTTTCAGTGCAGCCAGGGATTCAGCATCCGGTGTTTGGACACACAGCAACACATCGGCCTGGGCCAGTACAGAAGCGCGATCTGCCACCAAGGCATCGGTGTAATCGGTATCGGCAAAACCGGCGGAAAGTCCGGCGCCATGTTCAATGGCGACCCGAACGCTTTTGGACGACAGTTTGCGCGCGGTTTCTGGCGTCAGTGCAATCCGACGCTCACCGACGGCATGTTCACGAATGATGGCGACAATGGTCATGGCTGTGCCCTCCTCGGCACAGCCCTATCCTACTGGATTTGCACTAAGGCCGTCAGCTGAAATCGGCTTTCAGGCGATGCAGGACGCGATCAAGGGTCTGTTCGAAGACGTTTTCTTCGGCATGGATGATCAACTTGCCCTGTTTTTTCATCTGGGCAAGTTCTTCCACGGAAACCACCAGCACGCGCACGCCCCGGCGATTCACGAACATCAGGCGCGAGGAAATCGGACTGATCCAGGCCAGTTTGATCGGTGAGAAACTGCCGTTGCTGCCTTCCAGCTGCAGCCAGCCGCCGATGGGCAGACTACGGAAGTATTCGACATCCGCCTCGTCGAATTCAATGGCGTTCTTGTCATAGGCCAGGTGCAAGCCGAAGCTGGCCTTGGGTGTAGAAATTTCGGCAACCGCAACGACTTCCGTAACCGGAACGCCGGACAACGGATGGTACATGCAGACCTCATCGGTCATCTTCTGGATGAACGCGGAGGAGGTATCCGCCATCACGCCGGAGCTGGACAACACCGACTCGATGGCGGTGCGATGCCGCTGCATCGGTTGCAGACGCGCTGAAGGCGGCTGGGTCGAAAGCATGGCAAGGATGTCGTCGGCCAACTGCAGGGCCAGAGACCAGGACTGGCTGTCCTCGCCTTCGCGCAGGGCAATCATGGACAGATGATGCGTCCAATATCGGCTAAAGAATTCGGAAACACTCACCGGCAGACCGCTGTTCAACGAACGCTGCTGCAACTCCCGTGCCGCCAGCATACGGGCATTCTCAAGACGTTCTTGGCCGCGCTGTGCCTCTTTGGCCCGCTTCTCGGCAAGTTCGATACGGCGCTGATGCTGATCGAGGTAAGAGCGCATTTCCACTTCAAGGGTTTCGAAAATGGCGATGTCTTCATTGAACCCGGCAACCAGACGGTCTACAGTGACCTCCGCCCGATTCAGCAGATCACGCTCCTGCGCGCCGTCACCCTGATTGCCTTCGACCGCTTCGGCAAGCGCGTTCAGCAGCTTGCGGGCCGGATGGGCTTTGGTCAGGAACAGGCGACGGTCGAGCACGGCCGCTTTGGCATAAGGCACGATCAGACGCGATATCAGGCTCTTGGCTTCTTCCTGGAAATCCCGCTCGGTCATCAGCACGTCGAACAGCATACCGACCAGATCGACCGCATCTTCGTCGTCCTGATTGATTTCGACGACGTCCGGTGCCAGACCGATCTTGCGGGTATTGCCGAGCATGGCCGATTTCAGCATGGCCGACAGGGACAGTTCGTTGTTGGTCAGCGCCAAGGCAACGGCCTCGGGCAGAATGCGCTGCATGGACGACAGCAGTGCGATGGTTTCGTTTTTCTGCAGCTTGCGGCGCGATGATCCGTTGGCGGGGGCGCCTGCCATGGCCGGATCCTGGTAATAGCCATGTTGCGGGCGCCAGCTGTGCAGATGGCTGCACAGTTCACGGAACAGCGCCTGCTCGGTCGCGCCCTCTCCGATTTCCGGAGCGTCGTCGAAATGACGGTAGTGTTGGGCAGTCGCGGCATTCTGTGGCGGAACCGCTGCACGCTCGGTGTGAATGACGCGTTCGACCGCCGGGTCGAAGGCACGGGAAGCACGCAAGGACTGCAGATGCGGCAAAATGCCGTGTTTCACCATCGGCTCGTTCGACTCATCGAGAAGTTCGGGCAAGGCCGACAGCAAGGCCGTTTCGAAATTCCGGAACAGCATGAAACGGATTTTGGTCGGCAACTCCACACCAGCCAGTGCCGCCTTCAGATATTCAGCCAGCTGCTTCTCGGAGAGCGGCGCATCGATTTTTTTCGCAGCCGGCATCCCGAACAGGGCGCACAGGCGCAGGCAGGTGATGGTGACGCCGTCATTCGCGGCACGCACAACCGCCTCGGAAACCAGCTCACTGTTGACCACATCATCGATATCTTCGATATCGACCAGTGCCAGTCCGGCGGGATGTTCAGAGCCGGCTTTGAGTTTGCCCTGGAATTTTCCGAACGCGGCGTCAACGGCACGCGAGAACTGGTGCTCGACGGTCTGACTGGCGGTGCGGAAAAGACGCAGGTTTTCGATGTTCGGTGAACCGATGGTCGATTGATCCTGCTGGCAGACATCGTAGAGGAAGGAATCGGTGGTGGCCACGGCGTTGGCAATGATGCGCACCAGGCGGCTTTTTGCGGCGGCATGCACACGGCCGTAGATCATGTCGCCATCTGGCGAGGCAATCGTCGGCATCGAAATTCCGGATTCATCAATCACGAATAATTCCCTACGTTACTGATTGAAATCATAACGGAACACGCCTGCACGGTCTGTGAACCCGGTCACACTCGGCTAAACAATATAAGGACACTGGTGATAAACTGTTCATGATGACTTCCACATTACCCTTAATTTCAAGAATTTCAACCCCCTGCAAGCATTTAGCCGCACCAGGACCTGACCGCCGATGCCTGCTGTCGCTCCTGGCCGAGGCCGTGCATGTTCCCGATCATGGCCGTCTGAGACCCTGGCGATTCATCCTGATCGAAGGGGATGCGCGGGTGCGGATCGGCGAGGTTCTGTTCCGTCGGGTTCAAGAAGCCGTTCCGGAGGCCTCAGCCACCCGTTTGGAAAAGGAGCGGACCCGGTTTTCCTTCGCGCCCTGCATCGTGGCGGTGGTGTTGAATCCGGTGAAAGGCCACAAAGTCCCAGAAATCGAGCAGGTGCTTTCCGGCGGAGCGGTTTGCATGAATCTCCTGCATGCCGCACATCAGGCCGGCTTCGGTGCGCAATGGCTGACCGGCTTTGCCGCCTATGACCGCGAGGTGTTGTCTGCGGTCGGCGTGGCACCCGAAGAAAGCCTACTCGGCTACATCCACATCGGTACCCGCATGGAAACCGCGCCCGAACGCGAGCGCCCCGATCCGGCCGCGCTGCTGACCGTGGCCGCATCATGAGGCCGCTGTATCTGGTCGATTCCAGCATGTACGTGTTCCGCGCCTGGTTTTCCATGCCCCGCGAATTCTTCGATGTCGAGCAGAATCCGACCAACGCCGTGCAGGGCTTTACCCGCTTCGTCTGCGAACTGGTGGAACGCGAAAAACCCGAGCACATCATCTTCGCCTTCGATGAATCGCTTGACAGCAACTTCCGCAACGAACTGTATCCCGCCTACAAAGCCAATCGCGATCCGGCTCCCGAGGAATTGAAAAAACAGTTCGATTACTGCAAGCGCCTGTGCCGGACGCTGGGTTTCCAGGTGCTAGCTGATGGCTATTTCGAAGCCGATGACTTGATTGGCAGCGCATTGACCCGGGCCCGTGCCGAAGGCCGCCCGAGTCTGATTCTGTCGGCCGACAAAGACCTGTCGCAACTGCTCGGTGAGCACGATGTGCAGTGGGATTACGCCAAGAACGAACGCTGGCAGCTGGCCGGGGTCAAGGCCAAGCACGGCGTGCATGCGCATCAACTGGCGGATTACCTCGGGCTCACCGGTGATGCGGTGGACAACATCCCCGGCGTGCCCGGCATCGGCCCGAAGACCGCGGCCACCCTGCTCAGCCATTTCGGGACGCTCGATGCCCTGCTCGAGAAGCTCGATGAAATTCCCTACCTGCGCCTGCGTTCGGCCGCGATGCATGCGGCCAAGTTGCGCGAGCACCGTGAAATTGCGTTGCTCAGCCGCAAGCTGGCGACCATCCGCTGCGACATACCGTTGCCGGACGATGTCGCGCTCGGCGCGCGGCGTGCCAAGGATGAAGACGGGCTGGTGTCACTGATCGAGCAACTCCGGCTGGGCCCGCTGACGCGGCGGCGCCTGTTGTCCCTATAATGCCAAGATGAGCGGAAAAACCACCATCCACGAAGGCAAGTACCTGCGTTTCTGTGTCGAGAATCATTGGGAATACGCCGAGCGCACCAACGCCGGCTCTGCCGTGATAATCATCGCCAGAACACCGGAAGACAAACTGCTGTTCGTCGAGCAGTACCGCGTTCCGATGGGATGTAATACCATCGAAATGCCTGCGGGGCTGGTCGGCGATCTGGACGCGTCGGACACCCTCGAACTGGCAGCTAAACGGGAACTTCTGGAAGAAACCGGTTGGCAGGCCGACGCCGTGCAGGTGCTGATGATCGGTCCGACCTCGGCTGGCCTGAGCAATGAAATGATCGCCTTCGTGCGCGCCACCGGGCTCACCCGCATTCACGCCGGCGGCGGTGACGACACCGAAAACATCACCGTGCATGAAGTTCCAGTGGCCGAAGCGGCCACCTGGCTGACACAGAAAATGGCCGAAGGTTATTCGATGGATCCGAAACTCTGGGCCGGACTTTGGCTGCTTGATCGGAATCCGGACGGAACGCCGGTCTAACGGAAGGAATCGGTGGCTTCCACCAAAGACGCGGTATTCTCG
>JBEAYK010000229.1:0-2800 GCA_041159305.1 Pseudomonadota bacterium | reverse complement strand
ATCAAACACCGTTTCATCCACACGATTCTGGCCAATTTCGATGTCAATCTGGCAGAAGCCGCCAATTCCGACCCGGACAGCTATGAAAGCTTCAATGCCTTCTTTACCCGCGCCCTGAAGCCCGGTGCCCGCAGCCCGGATGCCGATCCACAGACCCTGATTCTTCCGGCCGATGGCAAAGTCAGCCAATGCGGAAACATCGAAAACGGACGCATCTTTCAGGCCAAAGGTCAGGACTACACCGCCGCCGAACTGCTGGGTGATCCCGAAATGGCAAAGGCCTACCAGAACGGCGTGTTCATGAACATCTACCTCTCGCCGCGCGATTACCACCGCGTGCACATGCCCTGGGCCGGCACGCTGACCGAAACCCTGCATGTTCCGGGACGTCTGTTCAGTGTGTCACCGGGCACGGTGGCCGATGTCCCCCGCCTGTTCGCCCGTAACGAACGTCTGGTCTGCCACTTCGAGACCGACTTCGGGCCGATGTGTTCGGTAATGGTGGGTGCGATGTTGGTTTCCGGCGTGGAAACGGTCTGGAACGGCGTCAATATCCCGGAATACGCCGATGCGCCGAAACGGCTTGATTTCCGCGGTAAGAACATCCGCCTGGAACGCTTTGCGGAAATGGCACGCTTCAACTACGGATCGACCGTGATTTTGTTATTCCCCGAAGGGGCTGTGCAGTTGGATGAATTTGAACATCAAGCGCCGACCGTACTCGGCAAGCGCATGGGTCTTTGCCTGAGCTGATTTATGGCTTGCCGGCAACCGCTGGCGGACAGGTCAGCGGGGCCTTGTTGACCAGTCGGTAATGCCTTCCAGCGATCACGGCATCGCCAATTTTGGCTGGCGCCACGGCAATACGGCCTGTTAGAAGGGCATCATCAATCGGACCGCAGTTACCGGGCAAATCAACTGTTCCTGCAAGGCTCCATGCACCGTTTTCCAGTAGGAAGACATGCAGCGGGCCGGTCTGTTCGCGGAGCAGGACTTCAGCCGACCCATCGGCATCCATATCCAGAATCAGGGCGTCGCAGTTTCTGCTGCTGTTGTGAAGGCATTCCGGATATTGCCAGACATTGGTTTTGACGGTGTCTTTCCAGTTCTGTGCCAGAAAACTTGCGGGCAGCCCTGCATCAGGTGTCCTCACCGCGATGTTCACCGCAAGCAATTTGGCATCCAGCTTTTGCGGCTCAATGTTCCAGAGCGCATCGCGCTGGAGAGCCGCCTTTGCTTTAAGTGCGATGACATCGGCATCTTTACCGCTCAGGCCGGCCGCCATGCTCTTCAGTGCGGCGTTGCCGAAGCGTTGGCCCTCGAAACGCAGGTATTCATAATCGAACTTATCGGCGCTCACTTTTCCGGCCTTCAGATGCGCCATCTGGCTGTTGACGCTGATTCGGGCCGGATCGAGGACGGGCGAGAAAATCGCCAACAACAGGATCAGCAGAATGAAGGCCGTGAAAATGTTGACCGGCGCGATTCGTGACAGCCACTGCGGGCTGCGCAGCGCGGCCCAGAAATAACCCACACCGCAGCACAAGGCCACCACCAGACAGAACGCCGCGACCAGACGGTCGACCGTCCAACCGTATTGACCGACCCGCAGACTCAGGGCATAGGTTGCAATCAGGGCCAGAGGCAGAATCAACAGGGCCGCAATTTTCGCGCCGATGCGAATCGGCAGTGCGACTTCCGAACTGACACTGCCATCCTGGAACGCGGCATTGATCAATAACGCGAGAACGGCCGATGCGGCCAACAGCAGTGCCGTCGCGGCTTTGGTGGCCCACAGCGGCTCCAGGCCGGTGAACGGCAGTGCCAGCAGAAATCCACCGATGAGCAGCACCGCTACGGGGAGAATCCAGGACAGCAACACCAGAACCAGACCACGAACGCCATGCACGATGGCCGGGCGGACATCGGTGATGTGCAAGGCATAGGCAAACGCGAAGGTGGTGACCGGAATGGCGAACCAGGGCTCATCCAGCACGTTCTTGAGGAATGCCAGTTTGATCATGTCGAACAGGGCCGCGCCGAGCAGCAATACCAGCCAGATGATGCCGGTAAACACCGCCGCGAAGGCGAACTGGATCAGTAGCTTGGTTGCGCTTTCGAAATAACTCCGGTAACCGGCGATGCGGCGGCCTTCAAGAACAGCCGCACCGACCATCGTGTGTGCGATGAAAAATCCGGCGACGGCATGCAACCAAAGTTGCGGGGATGGAAAACGCGCATCTTCGGCGAATTTCTGGGTGTCCCAGTAAGGTGCGCCAACACCGCGCCAGATGTCGTAAAAACCGAGTAGCGCCAGAACTGCTACCGCCGGCAACAGCCAACGTAAGAGTATCCTGGCAGGAAAATGCCCCAAGGCCGATATCAGCAACACGGGCACCAGAGTCATCACTAACAGGAGGGCCGCGAACATTCCAGAATTTCCGGCGGTCCACAGCTTGTTTTCTGCCGCTTGGTAAATCAGATACAGGGCCAGGCCCTGCAACAATCCAATCAGCAGGCGTCGCCCAGCGACCGATCGGCTGACGGAGGATTTCGGCACATAACTGTCGTTGCTAACCATTAGCCTTTCTCCGGGGTGTGGCTTTCAGCCGTATTTGAGTTTCATGGCGAGAACCGAACCCGCCAGTACAACGGTAATGCTGTTGGCGATGATAATCGGTATCGAGCCGAGCAAAATGCCATAAATTAACCACGCCAGGACGCCGGTCGTGAATATCGCGTACATGCCCAGAGAGATGTCCTGGGTCTGCTTGCTGCGCCAGACCTGGATGACCTGAGG
>JBEAYK010000228.1:0-2808 GCA_041159305.1 Pseudomonadota bacterium | reverse complement strand
GGCTTTTGCCCGAGCGCAGCGACTGGTAATTTCGGTTCGCGGATCTTACAGTTTGCGCGGGTCCCGGAAATCCTCGATGGCACGCGGATTGGGGGAGATATCCATGCTCATGCGGAACTCGCCTGGGATGGCCTGGCCGTTCACGGTTTGCGGCGCGAATTTCCATTTTGTAATGGAGTCCTTGGCAAATCGGCGGGCATCCTCCGGCAAACTGCCATTGTCCGTGGTCATGACTGGGTTCAGGCATTGTCCTGTGGTGTCGATTTCACATCGAATGTCGATCCGTCCCTGCCAGCTGTCTTCGAGGTTGAGTGATTTCGGGTAGGCAGCGTAAATCTCACGCACCGGTAACGGCGCCAACAGGGTTTCCTGCAGGCTGACGCTGGCCCCGGATGCGGAGGGTGTAATTAGGTAGCTGACGCGTACGCCGCTGCGCAGTTCGCCGGGCTTGCCGTCCTGCTCCGGCGGGGTGATGCGCATGGCGGCAATCTTGGCCTTGACCGCATCGACGAACTTCACCGGATAATCAGCTTCCTCGATGATACGGCTTTCCCTCACGCCGCCCTCGCTGTTGAATGACACATCACTCCAGACCGCGATGGTGTAGGGTGCTGCCGGTTTATCGGCGGCGCTGGTCGACAACGCGGTAAACAGCACAAGGGCGAGAAAGGCGCGCAGGATCATGGAGTGGCTCGATTCGGTAATGGAGATTCATGATAACCCGTGTCCATGGGGATTTGAGTCGGTATGGATGGCAAGTATTGCTTTACATATTATCGAAAGGAGTGCCCAGTGCACCCAAGGCCGCGCAACGGCCACTGGCCATGCTGGCGGTCAGCAGATACCCGCCGGTCGGTGCTTCCCAATCCAGCATTTCACCGGCGAAGAATAGGCCGGGATGCTTTTGCCACATCAAATGTTCATCCAGCTGCGCCAATGCCACGCCGCCGGCAGTGCTGATGGCCTCGGCAATCGGTCGTGGCGCAGTGACGGTCAAGGGCAGGGCCTTGAGCAGTTCTGCAAGATGCATGGGTTCCGCAAATCGGCTCTTATCGCCCAACTCGTAAAGCAATGCGGTTTTTACTCCCGAGATTCGGAAATGGCGGCGCAGGAAATCGCTGAGACTCCGCCCATTGCGGGGTTTGGTGGCGGCTGCGGTGATGCGGGCCAGATCATGATCCGGCAACAGATCCAGCAGCAAGGTGCATTGTCCGTCCCGTGCGATGGTTTCGCGGATATCGGCGCTGAGTGCGTAAATGAGACTGCCTTCTATGCCGTACTCGCTGATCACGCACTCCCCCTGCAATCCGGGAGCATCGCTTTTGGCAAGACGGATTCGGAGGGGTTTCAGTGGCTCCCCGGAAAATTTACGTTTGAAGAAATCCGACCAGTCGGTTTCGAAGCCGCAGTTGGCCGGTTCCAACGGGGTGATGTTCAATCCCTCCGGCATCAGGCCGTTCTGCCAGCTGCCGTCCGAACCCAGTTGTGGCCAGCTGGCACCGCCGAGTGCCAGAATGTATGCGTCTGCCGAAATCCGCACTTCACCATCCGGGGAGTGCAGGCGCAGTTGTCGTTCGCCTTCAAAGGCGAGGGCTTGGTGATTGACGTGGAATTGCACGCCCAGGGTACGCAGGTGTTTCAGCCAGGCCCGCAGCAAGGGGGCCGCCTTCATGTCGGTTGGGAATACCCGGCCGGAGCTGCCGACAAAGGTGGCGATGCCGAGTTGTTCCGCCCAATGACGCATGGCGGCATTATCAAATGACGCCAACCAGGTCGCTACCTCGGCGCTTTGGCTGCGAAAGCGCATGCTGAAATCTTGCATCGGTTCGGCATGGGTCAGGTTCAGGCCGCCACGTCCGGCAATCAGGAATTTCCGTCCGACCGAGGCTTTGCGTTCATACAGATGGACTTCTGCGCCGCCCTCGGCGGCAGTCTGGGCTGCCATCAAGCCCGCCGGCCCGCCGCCGATGACGGCAATTTTTTTCGGTGCGGTGGCGGTGTTCATAGGGAAACCGGCGATAATGTGCTTTCAGTTTAGAGGAATTGCCGTCCCCATGCCCTATTGCCCCATTCTCGCCACGCTGGCCTATGTGCTTTCACCCGATGGTCGCCAAGTGTTGTTGATCCATCGCAATGCCCGTGATACCGACGAGCATCTGGGCAAGTACAACGGGCTCGGCGGCAAGGTCGAGGACGATGAGGATGTGGTCGCCAGCGTGCGCCGGGAAGTGATGGAGGAGGCCGGTATCGTCTGCGAAGAAATTTGCCTGCGCGGCAGTATTTCCTGGCCGTTTTTCGGCAAGAACGGCGAGCATTGGTATGGTCTGATTTTTCTGGTCAAGCGCTTCAGTGGTGCGCCGTTCAGCGCCAATCCGGAAGGTGATCTGTGTTGGGTCGATGTTGACAAGATCATGGAGTTGCCGATGTGGGACGGGGACCGCCAATTCTTGCCTTTGGTCTTCGATGATGATCCGCGCCAATTCCATGGGGTTATGCCCTACGAAAATGGCAAAATGAAATCATGGTCTTATTCAAGAATATAAAATATCTAATTGATATTTCTCATTAATTAGAAATTCATTCTGTAAGATCCGTGAATTAGAGTAGTTGCTTAACTATTATTTAACCTATAATCAAGGGCTTAACGATACGTCAATGTGCCGGGCAGGGGCCGCGGCAAACCGGCTTGTTGGCCGTTGAATACAACTCAATTCTTCAGACCAAGCTTAAAGAAGTCACACATGCCTACAGCCTTCTTTTAGAAGAAGATTCCCAGGTTACTTCAGAGGAGGTTATTAGAAGCCTGAC
>JBEAYK010000227.1:0-3059 GCA_041159305.1 Pseudomonadota bacterium | reverse complement strand
TCAGAAAACCGCCGACCAGCTTCCCGGTGCCGATGGCGTCCTGGCATTCGAAAGCAAGGCGCTGGACGAAGCCGGCATCAATCTCGCCCTGGTACCGCCGCGCTACCGCACCACGTATTTCAGCCACATCATCGGCGGCTATTCGGCCGGCTATTACTCCTACCTGTGGAGCGAAGTGCTGGATGCCGACTCGGTCGAATGGTTCAAGGAAAACGGCGGACTGAAGCGCGAGAACGGCGATCACTTCCGTAAGACCCTGCTGTCGCGTGGCGGCAGCGAGGATGCGATGAAGCTGTTCGAGGATTTCCGCGGCCGCGCTCCGGATATCCAGCCCTTGCTGAAACGCCGCGGTCTGACCGCCGCGCCGGAATCCAAGTAAGTCTCACACGCGACACAAAAAAACCGGCGCAAGCCGGTTTTTTTGTTACGGAATTATTGAGGGTTACAGGTTATCCCACCACATCAGGAAACCGTCCCACAGACGTCCGAAGAAGCCGGCTTCAGCCACGGCAACTTTGGCAACCAGCGGCGCTTCCGCAACCACTTTGCCGTCGAGACTGATTTTCAGCGTACCGACTTTCTGACCGGCAGCCAGCGGTGCGATGACATGCTTGGGCAGATCGATATTGGCTTTCAAAGCATCGAACTTGCCACGCGGCAACGAGACGCTGAACGGCGTGGCCACGGCCAAGGCCACGGCATTTTCTTTGCCTTTCCAGACGCGCGGCGAAGCGATGATTTTGTCCGGCGTATACAGCGTGCGCGTTTCATAGAAACGGAAGCCCCAGTTCAGCAGCGCCAGATTGCCGTTCTCGCGCAGATCGAAGCCCTGCTTCTGGGAGTCGGTCTGGATGCCCAGCACCACCGACACCAGGCGCTGTTCACCACGCTTGGCGGAGGCCAGCAGGCAGTAACCGGCGGCCGAGGTGTGGCCGGTTTTGATGCCATCGACCGAGGCGTCCTTCCACAGCAGGCCGTTGCGGTTGTGCTGACGGATGCCGTTGACCGTGTATTCCTTGATCTTGTTGTACGAATAGGCTTCCGGGAAGTCACGGATCATCGCGCGGCCCATCAGCGCCAGATCGCGTGCGGTCGAATAATGGTTCGGATCGGAAAGGCCGTGCGGGTTGGCGAAGTTCGTATTGTTCATGCCGATTTTCTTGGCATAGGTATTCATCAATTCCACGAATGCCGTTTCGGAACCGGCTACATGTTCGGCCAATGCAATCGCGGCATCATTGCCGGACTGGATGACCATGCCGCGTTCGAGTTCATCCAAGCTGACCGTGCTGCCCAGCGGCAGGAAGCTGGTGGATCCGTCGGTACCGCCGCCGCCGCCGCGCCAGGCGTTTTCGCTGATCAGCACCTGATCGGTGCGCTTGATCTTGCCGGCTTTCATTTCGGCGGCGACCACATAGGACGTCATCACCTTGGTAATGCTGGCCGGTTCGACACGGGCATCCGGATTGGCGCCGGCCAGAACCTGACCATTGCTGAAGTCCATCAACAGCCAGGCCGAAGCGCCGGTCGGCGCCGGTGCGGCCGGAATCTGCACAGAATTTGACGGGGCCGCATTCGGCACCGGAACGGATTGCGCGGCGGCGAAAGCCACGGCACACAGTGCGGCACTGGCCGCAAGAAAACGGGGGAATCGCATGAAAGCTCCAAAAGGGGGTTGCTGCCCCGCCATTTTAAGCCTATTCGGACCCGACACGGACTCCCTGTAGGCCGATTTCCTGCAATAATTGCTGAATCCGCGGGATTTCCAGACTATTCAAGGGGCCGATGCGGACCCGCCAGACCGGCCCCTGCTCGGTCCGTGCTTTCTGGATGAAGGCGGCATCGATGGAAAGATCGCGCAGCCGCTCCTTCAAGACCTTGGCATTGTCTTCGCTGGCAAAGGAACCGACCTGCAGATAGCGCTTTTCGCTTTCCGGCGTTTCCACAACCGCGACGGGAGCCAAATCCTCAAGACTGCTGACGGCTTCAACCTCGACCTTTGCCGTTCCGTGGCGGTTGATACCGAGCTTGCTGGCCGCCGCAAAACTCAGATCGATGATCCGGCCATCATGGAAGGGGCCACGATCGTTGACGCGAACAATTACCGACTGCCCAGTATCCAGCCGCGTCACCCGGACGAAGCTCGGTAGCGGCAAGGACTTGTGTGCGGCGCTGAATTGGCACATGTCGTAGATTTCGCCGCTGGAGGTGGTGCGCCCGTGGAATTTGGTGCCGTACCAGGACGCGATTCCGCGTTCCTTGTAACCTTCCGCCGAATCACGCACGTAATAACTGCGGCCCAACACCTTGTAGGGCGATCGGTTGCCCGCTCTTGATTTCGGCTCGCTGCGCGGCACCGGTTCTTTCAGCAAACTGACATCGAGTTCGCCATCCGGGTGGGCATCGGCAACCTTGGGCGCATACAATCCGCCTTTGGTGTAATTGCGTTCGTCATGCTGCATCACCTGCCGGCAGACGCGCGCGTTGTTGCGCTCGGCCTCGCCAGCGCTGTCCGGCAGGGGCGGAGTCACCGCCGGAACCTGTGTCTGTGGCGGTTTTGATGCAGACGGCGCCGGCGCCTCAGGACGTTGTGGCGTGCTGCTGCAGGCCGCGAGCATCAGCGCCAGTAACGGCGCGTATTTCAGTGCCGTCATCGTCCGGCTTTGCGCGATTTCCTGCGACAGCTGCCAGACCGCCATGGCATACATCGGCGATCGGTTGTAGCGGGTAATCACCCAGAAGTTCTTGAAACCGATCCAATGCTCGGTGCCCTGCACGCCTTCAAGCGTCAGCAGCGTAGACGGCAGGTTCTCCACCGGACGGACCGGCGAATATCCCCGGGCGGCAAGTTCGGCCAAGGTGAACTTCGCCTCCCAGTTCTCCGGTTTATACGGTGCGGCACCCGGAGCTGCGGCGGCTCTTACGAATACCGGCTTTCCGGTCTGCCATCCGAAGCCGTTGAAGTAATTGGCGATGGACGCAAAAGCATCCTTCTTCGAGCCGAACAGATCACGACGGCCGTCACCATCGCCGTCCACCGCATATTTTCGGTAGCTCGA
>JBEAYK010000226.1:0-4254 GCA_041159305.1 Pseudomonadota bacterium | reverse complement strand
CATTCCGATACTGTCGGTAATCTTCCTGAGGGCAAGCGTGTGGCCTTGCCGGAGGCACCGACAAGACAGGATGTGCCGCGCGTTCCGGATGTGGCAACGCTGTTGCGGCAATCACCGGGCATTGAGAGCTTGCTGATTGTCGGGGATGGCTTGACCGCCCGCGACCGCGATGCCGTTGCAGGTCGTGGTATCCGGTTTCTGCCCGGCACAGCGCCTGCAGGTCTGGTGGATTTCTGGATGCCGGAATCGATTGTGATCGGTGGCCGTTGGCAGTTGCGTCTGCGTGTCTCCGGCATTACCGGCGCGCGCGTAGAACTGCGCGATCCTTCCGGAGCCTTGGTTGATACCGCATCTATCAGCGCTTCCGGAGACGCCGCACTGTCCGACATCGCACGTGCGTCCGGTCGGGTGAATTATCAACTGCGGGTCTTGGATTCCGCCGGAAAAATCAGGGAGAGTTTCACGGTGCCGGTGGCCGTCAGCCAACCGCCGGCATTGAAACTGCTCAGCCGCTCCGGTGGCCCCGGGCCCGATTTGAAGGCGCTACGGCGCTGGGCATTGGATGCGGGCCTGCAGCTGCAAAGCCATATTGATCTCGGGCCGGGCATGGCCGTGCGCACCGAGGATGCCACGATACGCGCCGACACCTTGGCCGCGCAGGACATGCTGATTGTCGACGAACGCGCGTGGCAGGGATTCGATGCCGGCCAACGACGGGTTATCCGTGAAGCCGTTGGCAATGGTCTCGGGTTACTGTTGCGCGTGACCGGACCGGTGTCGGCACAGACGGTCGCGGATTTCCGGCAGATGGGCTTGCGCATTGATCCAGCATCGCTAACGCAGAACGTGCAATTGACGCCGGATAACGAAAATGCCGAATGGCCGACACTGAGCCGGCAAGCGCTGCGGGTCAGCGCTGCCGATGCCCGGGTTGCACTGACGGGCACGCAGGGTGAAGCTTTGGCCGTCTGGCGTGCACAGGGTAATGGCCGCGTCGGCGTCCTCCTGTTATCGGACAGCTTCCGTCTGGCCTTGGCCGGCTTCGGCGATGCCCACAGCCGGATCTGGAGCGATCTGGTTTCGGTGTTGGCGCGTCCGCAATCGGAAGCGCCACCGGTGCGACGTAGCGATTTGGCCTGGCCGCATGAACGCATGGTGTTCTGTGGGTTGCAGGCGGATGCCAGTATTCAGTCCGAGGGCGAATGGCAGCCGCTGATTGTCGAAACCACCGGGATGAACCGGGGTTGCGCTGGATTCTGGCCGGAAACCACCGGTTGGTACACGCTGAACAGCGGCGCAAACCAATTGCCGTTTTATGTCCACGCGCCGAAAGAAGGCGAAGCGTTGCGGCGCAGTCAGATCCGTGCCGCCACGCTGAAACTGGCCGCGCGCGCTCCGGATACGGCCATGGCATCACGCGTACCGCCGGTACCGGGTTCGCCCTGGCCCTGGTTCATCGGCTGGTTGGTGGTCAGTGGCCTGTTGTGGTGGCTGGAGCGTAGCCGGCTCGGGAGTGAACGCGTTCTGTAATTAGGAAAGCCAATGGTTAGCGATGGCTTTGCGTGACAGCACCACCAGTCCGATGGCAATCAGCAATACCAAGCCCTGCATCACCATCACGAAAGTGCCGGGATTGACACCGCTGAGGATGAACAGGCCGATGTCCTGGACGATGACGCCGGCCAGTGAGAGTTCGAGAAACACGGCTGACCAGCGCTTGCGCAGTATCAGGCCGACACACCCGGCCGCACCACCCCAGACCGCAACGGCCGTAGCCGCCACCGCCCAGGCCGGACGGCTGTTGTATAGCGCCTGCTGCGTCGCATCCATGGCGGCGATGTCTTCCGCAGTCAGCATGGCGTCGCTGAGATAGGCGGCACAGCCCATCAGATTCCAGAGCAGGGCGAGGATTGAAACGGGCAGATACCACTTCGGACGTGCGGACATGGCGGACTCCGTACTAAGGTTACCGCCATTACAGCGTCCTGCCGTGCATCCGTCAAGTTGCCGGGCTAGGGGTTCCGCTCAGAGCGCAGGAAGGGGAGCAATGTCGCGCTCCATGCTCTGTATCCGGCGGCATTCGGGTGTACGCCATCGGTGACGAAAAATGCCGTCTTCTGCTTGCCGGTCGAATCCGTGAATAGCGGATACAGATCAAGGAATACGGTATAAGCGGCATGCGGCTGACGTGCAGCCAAGTCCTTTATTCGGGCGTTGACCGGAACCACCACATCGCCGTTGCGCACTTCGTCGTTGGTCGGCAGTAGCGACTGTAGGATGATGCGCGCCTTCGGTTTTCGGGCATGCACGGCATCCAGGACCGACACAATCCCTGCGAAAACGCTCTCGACCACCGGATCTTCCTGTGCCCAGGTATTGTTGATGCCAATCATCAGCACGATGAACTCCGGATCCAGTTCCGGCGCATCCAGTTGGCCCAGGCCGCCTGCAGCCTTTGGCTGGATGCGGTAAAGCACATGTTCGGTTCGGTCACCGGAAATGCCCATGTTCAGCGCCCGGTTTTCCGGAAGTCCTTCGACGAAGGCCAGCTTCCAGCTGTCTATCCCGAATTGCTGGCCGCGCACCCAGGGGTTTTCACCGAGTTGCCAGAAATCGGTAATGGAGTCACCCAGAAAAACCAGTTTCACCGCCGGCAATGCAGCACGGTTTTCCAGTTCCGCATTGATGGCTTCCGAGCGCAGCTGCCAGTATTCCACCCGCCGTAGCGGAGACTCCGAATTGAAGCCGGTTTTTTCCACAGCCGGAACCGGAGTGGATAGGGCAATCGCGATGAAAGCCAGCATCTGAAGCACGGGCAAGCTGAAAGGTGAATTCGAAGCGTGGCGTGGCTTCATGGGAATGAATGTCCTTGTTTATTCGCGGGTGTCATTGCCATGCAGGCGTACGCCGATGGTCTCGAGTTCCCTGCAGATGGATTCCTGGGGAAGGTGTGAATTGCTGATGCCGATTTCGAAGCGGACCCGCTCACTGCCATCAGCGCCTGTCATCAACTGCGAGTCCAATGCGGTCATGTCGATGTTGTGGCGCGCCAGTACGGTCAGGATGTCGCGCAGCATGCCGATACGGTTAGGGGCTTCGATGGCAAGGCTTCGGCTTCGAAGATTGCCAAGCCGAATTAAGCCCGCTTCCGATTTATCGGCCATGTCCCGTCGCCAGCTGCCTTCCGGATCTATCCGCTGCGTTGCCGCATCGAACAGCGCAGCCAGCTCGCTCCGCGAATCGGATGTTTTCTGGATGGTATCCAGACTTTCACGCAGTGCCGCCAGCAATGTGCGGCCGAATTCGCTGGCCATTCCGGTGGCAATGATGCCGGCGGAGATCTCGCCGCGCTGGGCGGCGACACGCCCGAGACCAAGCTCGGCCAGCAGATAGTTCGCCGAAGCGAGTGTGGTGAGATCGGCAATCTGCAGATTCTGCGAAGCCAGACCGGTGGCCAACGCATCGATGAAAACCCGCTGCACCAGATGCGGCAGCAACTGTACCAGCGCCATGATCTCGCCGTGCTGTACGAAGTCGATTCGGGCGATACGCATCCCGAGCAGATCGTAGATCCGATGCGCCGCGTTTTCGGCAGCCACTGCGTTGCTTCCAATCGGCATCAGCAGGACATTCTGTCCGCGCAGGGCGGCGCTGGAAACCGCCATCGGATGGCTCGAGCAGATACTCACGCCATTTATGGCTAATTCCTGCAGTCGTTCACTGAATCCGGATTTGTTGGTGGCGCAGTCAATCAGCATGCGGCTGTGCATGGCTTTGCCGTAATCTTGAAGCAGGCTGTTGATGGCCGGATCGGGAATAGCGACGAAGAGCAGGGCGCTGGCGGAAATGGCCTGCCGGATGTCAGCATTGCTGGCATCCTTTTCAACAATGATGACATCGAAACCGGCGGTGCGCATGGTTTCGGCAACGCGCTTGCCCCAGCCGTTGCCTCCGCCGAAAACGCAGACGGGTCCGGAGTCGGGTGTGAATGAATCCTTGCTACTCATGCCCGGAATCTGCACAAACGGGTTTTCCCGGTGCGGTGGGAAAGCGGATATGCTCGGTCGCCACAGGTGTCCGTTTCAGACTGCCGTCCGGCATGATTTCGAGTTGGAATAAACTGGTCTCACAACGTTGGGGTTGCGGATGCAGGTGCAGCTCATAGAACTGGCCGACAAGCGGTGTGAATACCGGCGCTTCGCAGAATGCCGAATGGGCCTCTGCGAGTGCGTTGGCGCTGGCGCCGCTCGGATT
>JBEAYK010000225.1:0-6388 GCA_041159305.1 Pseudomonadota bacterium | reverse complement strand
GACTTGCACCATGCCTTGCAATCGATGGTGTCCGGATGCCCGATGTCATTTTTGTGGCTGTGCACTTGATCCGCGCTCGGGTTGGATTCCACCAAAAGCCCGTTTGCAAGGCAGGCCTCGCCAAACATCCGGCCATTCGGTGCGCCGGCCTCATCGGTACCGATATGGCAGCCGGCTACCCCGGGCTGCACGCCATCACTGTCTTTCCAAAATGAGGTTTCTGATTCCTTCCAATCGGCGGGTTTGAACTCGAACGTTCCTTTGGCACCTGCAATATCTTTAGCCCCCTCGGAGGGCGTCGATGCGTGTTTTTCCTGATGCGCGCATGAGGACAGGAAGAGAGAAAGGACTAACGCGGCAATGACTCGAAATGAACCTGACATACAATAACTCCCCTTTGATGATTTTAGTGGCAGTAAATTGTGCAGCTGTCTGACGATTGAATGAAGCGCCGCTGTTGCGGGCAAGTCAGTTTACCAAATTCGGTGGCGAACTCCTATGAGCGGGATGTCAGACGTCTCTGGCGGTGAGCTTGACAAGATGCGCAATCTCGACGCCAGCAATAGGTACGCTGCGCTTAACGATGTGGTAACCGTGGCGCTCATAGAAGGCAACATTGCCGTTCATGATTGTATTCGTGGTGAGCTCGATGCGTACTTCGCTGCCGATTTCGGATTCAAGGGCCTGCAGCAGCGCAGACCCGATGCCTTGCCCATGTTTCGAGGGCTCAACCACCAGGGCACGAATCGTCCATACCCGGTCATCATGTACTCCTCTGACGCAGCCGATGAGAACTCCATTTTCTTTGGCCACCAATGCGATGTGTGAATTGACGTGCTCGGCAATCGAATCGGTAGTTTCCTGGAGGGGTTGAATTTCGCGCGTGCCACATCGACGGCCTTCTTCCTCGAAGGCACGCATCTGCAAGTTGTGCATGGCGACAACGTCGGACATGCTTGCACGCTGGATCGAGAGCACTTCTTGGGGCTGCCTCCGCATTCGAGTTATATCTTAGTCAATAAAGGAAGCCGAACGTGCGGCCAATGGCGGCCAGCGCCTGCGACACCGCCTGCCACAAGGGCGTCGGCGTCAGCAGCAAGGCGCCGGCTTCGAGCACAACACAGGTGAAAAGGCCGATCCACCAGGCCGGATGCACGCGCTTGTCGCAGATCCGGTCACGCAGCATGCCGGCGAGGATGAACAGGTTGGTTCCGAGCAGGCCGAGCCACATGGCCGAGCCCGGCCCGAACAGTACCATGCACAAGCGGAACATGGCGGCACCCATGCCGCCGGCGCTGGCGATGATAATCAGGCGTTTGTGCCAATCCGGGCGGCGGCGCATCCGGAGCGCCGCCACATAGAAGCCAGCGAACAGCACCAGAGTCGCGAACACCGCCGGGCCTGAGACCGACCAGAACGGATCGCCGGTCTTCAAGGCATCGTCCATGCGAACGCCAACGACCAATAAGCCGGTTCCGACCATCAACAATGCCAGCACTACACTCAATCCACCCAGGGTGCGATGAAGCGACATTCGCCGCGACTGCACCAGAGCGGCCTGTGCCACCAGCAATCCGTACCACGCGAAGAATGTCCAGCCACATTGGGCCGAAGTACGTGAACCAGAAGCCGGTAAACACGGTGGCGGTAATCGCCACGGTGGTCCACAGGAAGAATTTATCGCGATGATTGGTCATTGCATAACGACTTAATCAGCGGCCTTAGCCGAAGGTAGGTTCAGTTTACTCAAATTTCGAGGCGGCTGTCCGCTTGAATGAACTGTTAGGCGCCGACATCGGAAAGTGACGGGCGCCTGACGATTGCCTGCTTGACCACGGGCGAAACCGTAGCCGCCGTTATGCCCCGCTGCAAGCAATACGGGGACGAAAGCCAAACCTCAAGATCCTTCGCGCCCTTGCTCGCATTGCACCCGACGCAGCAGAGGGAGATGTTGGACCTCGTGATGATCCTCGCGTCGTTGACGATGTGCTCCCAGCTCTTGCGGGAGCGCCGAGGCGCATCGGGTAGCGAGAACGAAACCCCGCAATAGACGCAAGCCGTATCACGCTCTGTGATCTCACGCTCTAGCCAGAGCGGAATGTTCCATCGGTTTGGCATACGCGGATTCCTTCCCGTAGCGAGCGCCTAACGACTAGTTCAGCGGCAGTTGTAAATTTGTGGTTTTATGGAATACTTTTGCACAGCAAAACCATAAAACCACAAATTAAAAACTGTCCAACGGAGGCACGAAGTGCCGGAGTGATGCTGCAACGACTTGTTACACTACTCACTCATAAGAATTTCTAACATGCTTTCATGATTATTAAGAAACTCTCTAGTTACTTCATAGTGCTCTGTTTCCGTATATTTAACTTCAGAAATTCCAAGGCTAGAAAAATGATAAATTTTAGCCCGAGGATAAGCCATTAATATAGGAGAATGTGTAGCAATAATAAATTGAGATTTCTCTTTTACCAATTGATGTATTGCAGACAAAGCAGCCATCTGCTTCACTGGAGAAAGCGCAGCCTCCGGTTCGTCCATGAGATATAACCCATGCCCTTTCAATTTATTTAGTAGAGTTGCCATAAACGATTCGCCATGCGATTGATTATGGAGAGATTTTCCACCATAACTACCTAAGTAAGCAGCACGCCCGTCTAATTCCATATAAGAAGCTAAATTATAAAAACTTTCTGCACGCAAAAAATACCAATCACTTGGCTTTTTGAAGCTTCTGATAGTTTTGATGTATTTGCTTAATTCAGAATGATTTTCATTAGTTGAAAAATTTGTATTTTTATTACCTCCTTCAGGATTAAATCCTAAAGAAATAGCAATAGCTTCTAATAAGGTTGATTTTCCTGAGCCATTTTCGCCAACAAAGAAAGTAACATCCTCATGAAAATCAATACTATCTAGCTCGGCAATAGAAGGAATACAAAATGGATACGGCTCAAATGAATCTATCAGGTCTCGCTTGAGCTCAATAGACCTTAAATAGGGCTTCTCATTTAAATTCAATTCTACTTCCTGTGTAACTACTAGTAGACGGCTTAGTTGCCGGTTAAGAACATTAGAAATCAGTTCAGAAATTTATTCAATAAGAAAAATCCTCGGGATATCAGCGCAGTTTTCCGATGGGCGCTCGGATTGGGCTCTGCAATATTAGGGGTAGTTAACACACAAGGCGCCCCGATATGGATTATCAAGGCAGTAAAGCCCCGTTAAAGTCGGGCGACATGCAGAATCGCCCATTGCGATTGTTGGACGAAGTTCGCAACCGTCTGCGCCTCAAACACTACAGTTTGCGGACGGAAAAAGTGTATGTGTACTGGATCCGCCGGTATATTCTGGAAAACGGAAAAACCCATCCCCGCGAATTAGGGGGTCTGGCGGTGGAAGCGTTCCTGTCCAGATTGGCCACCAAAGACCAGGTTTCGGCCAGCACCCAGAATCAGGCCTTGTCGGCACTGCTGTTTCTGTACCGTGAAGTGCTCAGCATTGATTTGCCCTGGATGGAAAACGTGGTGCGTGCCAAGCAATCCCGCAAACTGCCCGTGGTGCTTTCCAAAAGCCAGACCGTGTTGCTGCTGTCTAAGATGTCCGGGCGCGATTGGCTGGCGGCCAGCCTGCTGTATGGTGCCGGTCTACGCCTGATGGAAGCCATGCGTCTGCGCGTGAAAGACCTGAATTTCGAGCGCAATGAAATCACCGTGCGCGACGGCAAAGGCGGCAAAGACCGCAAAACCGTGTTGCCATTCAGCCTGAAGCCGCATCTGCAGCGTCAGGTCGAGCAGGCCCGGGCGCTGCATGCCAAAGACCTGGCCGAAGGCTACGGCGCGGTGTCCTTGCCGGTTCGCGTTGGCCCGCAAATACCCGCGTGCGGAAATCGATTTCGGTTGGCAATACGTGTTCCCCGCCTCGCGCCGCGGCATCGATCCGTTCGATGGCCGCGAGAAGCGTCACCACATCGACGAAAAAGTCCTGCAACGTGCCGTCCGCAATGCCGCACAACAGGCCGGCCTGCATCTGCCGGTGTCGCCGCACACCCTGCGCCATTGCTTCGCCACCCACCTGCTGGAATCCGGCTCCGACATCCGCACCGTGCAGGAATTGCTCGGCCACCAGGACGTGACCACCACCCAGATTTACACGCATGTGCTCAACCGCGGCGCCGGCGGTGTGCTCAGTCCGATCGACCGCACCTAGCCCCCGCCCCCGACTCGTTGTAGAGTAGGCCCATACACAGGAGGGGCGTATGCACGTGATTGTGGTCGCAAGTTCCAAAGGCGGTGCCGGCAAGAGCACCCTGTTACGCCCTGCAGGGCAAGCGCACCGCGCTGATCGACGCCGACCGGCAGAAATCGGCCACGCACTGGTGCGAAAAGCGCGCCGCGCTGGAAACCGCGGTGTTGCCGATTGACGGCAGCAAACGCAATTGGGCCAAAAACCTGCCGGCGCAGACCGAGGTGGTGATTGTGGACGCCCCGGCCGGCGCCATGGCCGACGACCTCGAGGAATTCCTCGCCATCGCCAGCGTGGTGCTGGTGCCGGTGCTGCCGTCCACCATTGACCTGGAAGCGACCGTGCCCTTCCTCAATTCGCTGGCCGCCAATGCCCGCATCAAGAAAGGCAAGCTGCCGGTGGCTTTGGTGGCCAACCGGCTGAAACCCTGGACCGGTGCCTCGCAGCAGGCAGTGGATCAGATCAAGGCCTGGCCGTATCCGGTCGCCGGCGAGCTGCGCGATACCCAGGCCTACGTGCTGATGGTGGCGCTGGGCAAATCGGTATTCGATTACCACTCCGAACAGATCCGTAGCCATCAGGCCGACTGGGCGCCGATTTTCAAATGGATCAGGAAGGTGAGCTGATGCGTGAACTGATACTGCTGCGGCACGCCCATGCCGAACCGGCCGGCCTCGGCCAGGACGACATCGACCGCGCCCTGTCGCGCCAAGGCCTGGCTGAAGCCGAAGCGGCCGGGGCCTGGCTGAAAGCGCACGACCTGCACCCCGACCGCATCCTGTGTTCGCCGGCACGGCGCACCCGGGAAACCCTGGAGCAGGTACTGCGCGTGACCGGTTTCGTCGAACAACGCCAGGACGCTCGTATTTATGACGCCACGCCTGGCACCCTGATGCAGATTGCCGACGATCACCGCGAATGCGCCAGCCTGATGCTGATCGGTCACAACCCCGGCATGGAACATCTGGTGGCGCTGCTTACTTCCGGCCAATCCGGCGATTTCCGCGGCATGCCGGCTGCCGGTTTGGTGGTGCTGCACATTCCGGCCGAAGCCGAGTTCGAGCCCGGCATCGCCACGCTGGAACACTTCTGGTGGCCCTAAATGCACGCGGGCTGGGCATGCCTGAGCGCATTGCTGGCCCTGCCTGTCGCGGCCGCTGACGCGCCGCCGCTCTGGCGCATCGACCCGCTGGCTTCGCAGGCGCAGTTCCGCGTGCACCTGCGCATGGGCATTCCGGCCGAGGGCCGCTTCAAAAGCATTCAAGGAGAAATCCAGCCGCTGCCCGATCAGAAGCTGAGCGTGCGCGTGCAGCTCGATGCCCGCGAATTGGTGATGGGCGGGCCGGCCTGGATCCAGAAATCCACCCATTCCAAAGACTTTCTCGACAGCGCCAAGCATCCCGACATTCGCTTCCAATCGCAGCCGTTCTCCAGTCAGGTGCTGGTGTCCGGGGGCGTCATCAGCGGCACGCTGAGCCTGCGCGATGTCAGCAAGACGGTCAGCTTCACCCTATTGCCCACGCAATGCCGGCAACCGGGCTGGACCTGTCCGATCTCGGCCAGCGGCACGCTCAACCGGCACGACTTCGGCATGCACGCCTACCGCTGGAGTCTGCGCGACGAGGTGGTGGTCGGATTTCAGCTAAAATTCGCCGATGATCACTAGACTGACCGCGGCCGTGCTGATGCTGGCGCTGGGCGCCTGCGCCAGCCTGCCCGAAAGCAAGCACCGCGAAGCCGGCGCCTTTGCCGGATCCTTGCAGGACACTGCCAATGCCTGCCAAGTCGCGTCCGGCTGCGGTCTGGATTCGCCCCTGCGTGATCTGGCCGACACCACCGCTGCGGGCGGCGGCGGCAAACATGAGGTCATCCTGCTCGATCAGGGCAACGATGCCTTGCTCACCCGCCTGCACATGATCGAGCAGGATGACCTGATGTTTGCCATCGCCGGCGGCGCTTGTGGTGGCATCGGCCAGATCGCGCAGAGGCGAATCCAGCCCGCAACCGGTCGGCACACTGCAGGCGGTTGAGGTTCCCTGCAAGGACCCGGCAAAGGCGCCGGCTTCGCGATGCTTGCTTTCGGGCAGGCTGGCGCAGGCGCCCAGCGCCAGCATCAGCACGGCCGCGGTCAGTCTAGTGA
>JBEAYK010000001.1:0-39235 GCA_041159305.1 Pseudomonadota bacterium | reverse complement strand
GGCGTGAAGCGCGTAGCCCGCCTGATGCGCCAGAACAGCCTTCTGGCGCGCAGCGCCGGGATTTACCGGCGCAGACCGGGAACCAAGGAGTTCTTTTACCGGCTCGGCAATCAAGCGCTGGAAGCGGATGCCAGTGCCTGCAACCGGGTATGGGTCGGCGATGTCACTTACCTCAAGGTTCGCGAGGGGTGGCGCTATTGTGCGGTGGTGATGGATCGTTACTCGCGCCGCATTGTCGGCTGGGCGCTTGGCAAGCGCCGCGATGTGGCATTGACGCTCAAGGCATTCAACCGGGCGGTACGGGCGCGGCGGCCGGAACCGGGCTTGATCTTCCACACCGACCGTGGCATTGAGTATGCCAGTTTCATTTTCCGCAGGCGGCTGACCCAGATCGGGGTAATTCAGAGCATGAACCGGCCGCAGAGCATGAATGACAATGCATTCATGGAGTCCTTTTTCCACTCGCTCAAGAGCGACATCTATCACGGCATTCCCCTGGAATCGGAGGCGCAGTTGACGCATCGGTTGAAGCGGTATTTTCCGTTTTATAACCAAGAAAGACTGCATTCGTCGCTTGCTTACCGAACGCCTGTTCAGTACGAGGCTATCGCGGTATGCTAACAATCGACTGTCCACTAAATCGGGCGAAGATTCAGGTCAACTGCTCTGAGTTGGTTTCAAGGACGCTCATTGCACTATTATGGTGCAAATCATAAATATTACCAGTCTTGCTTCACCTCGCTTATGTAAAATCAAATCCAATATGGCGTCTAATACCCGGAATCCATCCGGCCATGGTTATTATGGCTTCACTTGATTTGCGTCATCCCTCATAACGAACGATAGCGATAGCATGGGCGGATTCGATAGCTAATAAGGGCTTGCCATGCGCGCAGACATCGTAATCATCGGAGCCGGCCCCGCCGGACTCAGCCTAGCCGGCGTGTTGGCCCGCAAAGGGCTGAAAATAGCCATAATTGACCCTGCCAGTGCATCGGATCTTGAGCAACCGCAGGATGACGGGCGCGAAATCGCCCTAACCCGCCTGTCGCGGGACCTGCTTGAAAAATGGCAACAATGGGCCCTGTTGTCAGACACGGAACAGGCGCCGCTAGTTGAGGCGCATGTGTTTGACGGCCGTTCAGAACGGCCCATGAAGGTTAAGTCCCCTGATGGTTTAGATCCTTTGGGATGGATGGTTTCAAACCAGACGCTTCGCAGGACGGCCTACGCCGCCGCAAAAGACCTCGATGGAATCACATGGCACCTCTCGCGCCGCATGCAGCGCATCGACGTCACTGATGATGCCGCCCGGGTCGAACTTGATGACGGAAGCCAGATCTCCGCCAGGCTGGCAGTCGCCGCAGACAGCCGGTTTTCGTCGGCCAGACGTGCGGCAGGACTTTCTGCCCGAATGCATGATTTCGGACGCACTATGCTGGTTTGCCGGATGCAGCTGGAAAAGCCGACCCCGGGCATCGCCTGGGAATGGCTTGATTACGGGCAGACGCTAGCGTTGCTGCCGCTTAACGTAGACATGGCTTCCGTGGTGATAACCCTGCCGCCGGCGGACATCGAACGGCTTTGCGCGTTGCCGGTGCAAGACTTCGAGAAAGAGGTGGCGCAGCGGTTCCGGCACAGATTAGGCAGCATGCAGCTGATCGGCGCCCGGCACCCCTATCCACTGGTCGGCGTGCGCCCGGACAATATCGTAGCCAGGCGCTTCGCGTGCATCGGCGATGCGGCGATCGGCATGCATCCTATCACCGCCCATGGCTATAACCTGGGACTCAGGGGTATTGCCTTGCTCAGCGACCAGATCCAGTCCGCACTTGATGACGGCAGGGATTTCGCCGGAAGCGCCGACTTGGCCACGTTCCAAAGCGAGCTGCAGGCAATTGCCCGTCCCCTGTATTTTTCAACCCTTTCCATCGTCAGGCTGTACGGAGACGACCGGGCGCCCGCCAAGCTGCTGCGCCGGGCTGGACTGCGCTTCGGGCAGCATTTTCCGCCGTTCAGAAAACTGCTTGTTTCCGCTTTGTCCGGAAAGGATGTAAGGCCACCCAGGCCGCTTCGGATAATCAGCAGCCTGATTTCAGGCCGTATCCCTCCGGCCTGAATCAATCAGGGATTGATCAGCATTTTGAAGCCGGCGATCAGCAGTACGAGGACAAGAACTTTCTTGATCAGCGGATTCGTCAAACGGCGACTGCCGTATTCGGAGCCTATCATGCCCCCGGCGAATGCGGCCAAAGCCCAGTAGGGCAAGGCCGCCGGCAATTGCACCTGTCTCGACATAAGCCCCAACAGGCCGGCAATCGAATTGACGAATATGAACGCGGCGGAAATTCCGGAAACCACCCTCGGGCTGGCCCATCCGAAATACAACAGCATCGGACTCAGAAAAATGCCGCCGCCGACGCCGGTCAGTCCGGACAGGAAGCCGAGCAGCGCACCGGCCAGCGGAAACACCCATTTTGCCGGACGGGGCGCCGGAGGCTTTTCATCCGACACTGTCCGGGACAGCTGCCATGCGGCATATAGAAGCACCGCGCCAACCAGCGGCCGGTAAATACCCGTCGAAAGCGAAAGGCGTCCGCCAAGGTACGAAAACGGAACCGATGTGACCATCAAGGGCAGGAATATCCGCCAGGAAAAAGCACGGACTTGCGAGAACCTGACTACCGCGATTGAGGACACGAGGATGTTCAGGGACAACGCTGCCGGCTTCATGATCGCCGGGGCGACGCCTGCCATCGCCATGGCGGCCAGGTAACCGGATGCTCCGCCATGCCCTACGGATGAGTACAGCAGGGCAGCCAGGAAAACGGCTGCGCAGATCAGGATGTCGGCGTATTCCTGGAACACCTCAAGAACCGCCGGAACGCTGCATGGATGGGTAACGGCGGGCGGGAGATGCTACTTCAATCATAGATGGGGGATTATCTCGGGATGTACATATTTTATGCGCTGTTCCTGCGTAGCGCTTGACGCAGGTCAACGAGCACAGCTATGCAGACACGTATCATTACCTGCGGGCAAATAGGTTCTCGCGCCCAATAGGTTATCTTTGATGGAACACGCCGCCGATCTGAAGACAATCAGGCTAAGCCCCCAGGCAATGAACGCCTGCTTTCTCGGGCCATACGGCGAGAACGACAGCCTGCTGGAAAAACTTGTCGTTGAATTCCTGAGGGATCACGTCTATTGGCGGCGCAACTTCCATCCGGAAGACCCTCCGGCGATACCGACCAATTCGGTCAACCATCCGGATTATCAGGCCCTGGAATCGCGGCTGCGCCGTGAACTTCATCAACTGTCGGCGGCCTTGAAGAAATCCGTTCCGTTCCATAGCCCCCGCTATCTCGGCCACATGGTGTCAGACCTGCTGATACCGGGACTGGTGGCGCAAATCCTGACCCTGCCCTATAACCCGAACAACGTCAGCGAAGATGCGGCGCCGGTAACGGTCGACATGGAAGTTCAAGTGGGATTACAGCTGGCACGCATGCTTGGCTATCCGGACAATCCAGGCCAGGCAGGCTGCGCCTTCGGACACCTGACATCCGGCGGGACACTGGCCAATTACCAGGCACTCCGCCTGGCATTGGCTTTGAAAGCCTTCCCGGTCGCATTGCGAAGCGCCGGCGTTCCGGATCTGGCGTTACCTGACGATGACAGGCAGGCGTTCAATCTGCACCCCGATCTAAGCACGGCTCTGCTGGTCAGCTGGCAGGCCTGGCTGGCACAGCAAGACCCAAAACAGCAACGGCACTGGGTGCAAACGGTGCACGCGCATCGATTGGAGCAATTAGGACTGGTGGATTTCTTCAGACGGCACAGGCATATCGAGCCGCCGGTGGTCCTGGCTCCGATAACGGCGCATTATTCCTGGAGCAAAGGCATGAAGCTGCTCGGCCTCGGCCGGGACAATCTGCGGCCGCTTCCGCAGTCCGGCATGCGTATCCATGTGGAGGCGATGGATGAAGCACTGGAAGCCCTGCGGCTATCCGGCCAGTCCGTGCTTATGGCAGTCGCTGTTCTGGGCACGACGGAATACGGTACGGTGGACCCGATCGACGGCGTTCTGGCGGCCCGCGATCGATCAGCTGCCGCAGGCCTCGGTTTCTCCGTGCATGTCGACGCGGCATGGGGAGGCTATCTCGCCACCTTGTTCCGCAACCCCGACGGCAGTCTTCGCTCAAGCCAGGACGTCGCTTCCGAGTTCACGTCATTTCCGGAGCCTTTCGTCCATAAAGCGTTTTCGGCACTGGGCGATACGGACTCGTGTACCGTCGATCCGCATAAAATGGGATATCTTCCCTATGGCGCCGGGGCGTTCATATGCCGCGACAATCGGGTGATGGCGCTGCTGGCCGAACAGGCCGACTATGTATTCCATGGCGGAGCCAATGACGGCTATCTGGAGCGCTACCGCAGCCTGGGTCAATACATCCCTGAAGGATCCAAGCCCGGCGCGATGGCTGCCGCCGCCTTCGTCACGCACAAAGTGTTGCCGCTGGACAGTTCCAACTTCGGCCGCCTGCCGGCCCAGACCATCCTGTCCGCTGAAGCATTCCTGGCCGCAGCGCAGCAGTTTGCCATGCAAATAGCGCCGTACGCGGCAGTTACCGTTCCCTTTACGCCGGACAGCAATCTGGTGTGCATCGGCCTCAATCCGGCAGGAAACCGCTCGTTGGCGCATGCCAATGCCTTCGTTCGGAGACTGCATGATGACATGCGCTGCGACCCCTGCCAGCCGCTGCAAATGAAAGAGTTCTTCGCCTCGGCCACCACGCTTCGTCCGGATGCCATGGGCGATGCGGCGATGCAGGATATCCTGCGCAGCCTGGCGATCGACCCGGACTCGACCGAAGCCGATGGCGACGGCCGTCTATTCATCCTGCGGCACACCTTGATGAACCCGTATTTGCTGGACAAGGAAAACGGCATCAGCTACATAGAAAGATATTTCGATTACCTCGGCCAGAGGATACGCCTGCTGTCGGCATCGAAAACCACCGGAACAGACTGACAGGGACGGCTTGCCGGGCGTCCCGGCAGACCGTTAAAATGTACCCACTTTTTGTGAAGGATTTTTAAATGGCCCTGACTCATTTCGCCGACCTGCTGACCATGGCCAAACAGCAGCAGGAACCGCAGCGCCTGTTGATGGTGTTTTCAAGCGCGGAACTGCCGGTTGACGCGGATGCAGCGCAAAAAGAGGCTTTTGCACGCGGCGAAGGCGGCACCTTGGCCCCTGTGCTTTGCGTGGACAAGCGCCCCGAGGATATCCAAAGCTTCGAGGATTTGGTCGCCGAATCAACACTGACCGGGCTGCATTGGGACATCCTGTTCGTGGCCGCAATGAACGGCCGGGCCGGCGTACCACCGAATGAAGACGAAGCTGTACAACCACTCAAAATGATGGTCGAGGCGGTGAAGGGCGGCAGAATCGGGCAATTTGCGGCCATCGACCGCAACGGCGCATTGATCGAACTAACCCGGGGTTAACGGCCCGATGCGGGCATGTTCTCGAAGAAATCCACATGCCCGGTCTGTAGCGAATAGTCGGCGCCGACAATCAACAGTCCGTGTTCACGGACCATCTTTTCCAATATCGGCGAGTCGGCATGCAGGCGGCTGACGGTATGGCGGACATTGGCACGCACCGCCGTTTGAATCCGGCAGGAGCCTTGCTGCCCGTCGCCAATGCCGTTCAAGCCCGGCTGGATGCGGCCGACAATGGCTTGAAGTCCGGGTGACACTTCATCCGGGTGGTCGATGGCATCCAGGGTGGCCTGCACCGCGCCGCAGTTGGAATGGCCGAGCACAACGACCAGTCGGATGCCGAAGCGCTCGACCGCGAATTCCACACTGCCGATCTGCGAAGGTGCCGCGATGTTGCCGGCCACCCGGATCACGAACAGGTCACCCAGCCCTTGGTCAAAAACGAACTCAGCCGGCGCCCGCGAGTCCGAGCAGCCCAATATGACCGCGAACGGTTCCTGCGCAATGGCATGTTCGGCGCGCCGGGCATGGCTGAGCAGGGCTTCAAGACTGATGACATGGTCGACGAAGCGCCGGTTGCCGGCCCGCAGGCGCTCAAGTGCTTCCAGCGCGGTACGCGGCATGGCTCAGGCCCTTTCGCTGACCGACATGATCTCCGGCAGATCGCGGTCTTTGCCGACCTGCGGATGTCGGCTGGCGTCCATCCTGTTGATGGCGAAATGCATCCAAACCAGAGCGCTGCTCACCAGCAGGAACAGCAGCATGAAGCAGCTGGTCCAGATCCCGATGATATCGTTCAGCGCGCCGAATACGATCGGCAGGATGAATCCGCCGAGACCGCCGATCATGCCCACCAGCCCGCCGACGGCACCCACATTGTCGGGATAATAGACCGGAATGTGCTTGTAGACGGCGGCTTTGCCGAGCGACATGAAGAAGCCGAGGATGAATACCAGTAAGGTGAAAGGCACAACGCCCATCGCCAGCGTGAATTCAACAGGCGCCTTCACCCCGCTGACCACATAGGTGGTGGTCGGATAGGACAGCAGGAAGGTGACGACCGATGAAACGCCGAGCGTCCAGTACATCACACGACGTGCGCCGATTTTATCGGACAGCCAGCCGCCGACGATGCGGAATAAGCTGGCGGGAATTGAATAGCAGGCCGCTATCAGGCCGGCGGTCTTGATATCCAGCCCATAGGCGCCGGTCAGGTAGCGTGGCAACCAAAGGGCCAGCGCGACGAATGCGCCGAACACGAAAAAATAATATAAGCCGAAGCGCCAGACCTGAAGGTTCTTCAGCGGCGCCATCTGGACCCTGAACGGCACGGGATGGACGCCTTCGGCACGGCGCTTGGCCAGACCAGGATCGTCCTTGGTGAACATGAAGAACAGCACGGCCGTGATGGCCAGGCCGACCGCCCAAGCCTGGGCTACCGTATGCCAGCCATAAGCGACCATCACCATCGGTGCCAGCAGCTTGGTGACCGCCGCGCCGATGTTGCCAGCGCCGAAGACGCCGAGCGCCGTGCCCTGTTTTTCGGGCGGAAACCATTTCGACACATAGGCGATGCCGACCGCAAACGACCCGCCGGCGATGCCGACGGCCAGTGCGGCAAGCAGGAACTGGGGGTATGTGGAGGCGGTGGTCAGCATCCAGGTCGCCACCGAGGCGGCCAGCATCACCAGGGAGAACACGATCCGGCCGCCGTACTGTTCCGTCCAGATGCCGAGAAACAACCGGATCAGCGAGCCGGTCAGTATGGGCGTCGCGACCAGCAGGCCGAATTGCGTATCGGTGAGTCCAAGATCTTTCTTGATCTGTATGCCGATGATCGAGAAGATGGTCCAGACCGCGAAACAGACGGTGAACGCAAACGTGCTGAGCCATAGCGCGCGCCGCTGGTCACGGCCGTGGGTGTTGATGACAGTATTCATGGGCAACCTGGCTGTTGGGTGGTGATGGATTATTCGGATGCGGGCATTTCAACGCCATGTACGCCATAATGCGCGCTGAGCATATGCAGGTAGTTCTGGATCGCATTCTGCCTGGACTGCAGGTCGAGGTAGCGTGCGATGCGCTCGGCGCATTCGTCAAAAGCCAGCGGCTGGCCGCGTTCATGCTGCTGAACGTCAACGACATGATAACCCCAGCGCGACTCCACACTCAGACCGGCCAAGCCTTCGCGCAGCATGAACAATTGCCTTTCGAATTCAGGGGTGGTCTGGCCGTGGCTGATCCAACCCAATTCTCCGCCCTGATCTTTCGACGGGCAATCCGAAAAGCGCATCGCCATTTCGGTGAAGCGTTCGGGAAATTCCTGGAGCTCCCCGATCAGCTGTTCGGCACGCTCGCGTGCCTGCAGCCGTCCGCCGACATCGTCCGGCGCCGCACCCAGCAGGATATGCCGGACCAAAACGCGGTCCGGGGTATGCAGGCGTTGCCGGTTGTTTTCATAATAACGGCGGCAGGCGGCTTCCTCAGTGGCTGGAATCGGCAGCTCGCGGTCCAGTAAAACGCGTATCGCCGCTTCTTCCTGGGTTTCCGAGTCGACGGGAACGGCATCCGCATTGATGGCCAGCCGTTCGATTTCTTTTTGCAGAAGGACACGTACCGCCAAAGCCTGCGCCGCCAGCTTACGGGAAACATGCGGGTCGGCATCGGGGTGGTGCTGCATTTCGCGGGCGATTTCGGCTTCACTGATGTCGACGTCCGCCACCCGCACCAGCACCGGTGCGTTGCTGGCCAAGGCGTTGGCCGGTTCAGCGTCAAGTGCGGCCTGGGACAGGGCGCCTTCGGCCATTTGGATGGGAATGCTGCGGGATTCTTTCATGGCATGCTCAGCGCGGATAACGGATCGACGCTTGACGCTTGCGCACGATCTGGTAAGGACGGGTCAAATAGCCCACTGGCACAGACCAGACGTGCACCAGACGGGTGAATGGCGTGATCAGGATGATGGTCAGGCCCAGCGTGATATGCGCCTTGAATATCCAATGGGCATCGGCCACATAGGCAGCTGCGCCCGGGCGGAAGGTGACGATGTGCTGCGCCCATTCACCGAGTTTGATCATCTGCGAACCATCCAGATGATGGAAGGATTGGGTGATTGATGACAGTCCGAGCAGCAGCTGCGCGTACAAAAGCACAAGAATCAGGAGATCACGGCCCGTGCCAGTGGCGCGCACCCTGGGATTGAACAGCCGACGCAGGAGCAGAATGGTCATGCCGATCAGGCAGATGACGCCGAACACCCCGCCGACGACGATCGCGACCATCTGTTTCTGGCCACTGGTGATGAAATGTTCATACACCGAATGCGGCGTGAACAGGCCGACGAAATGGCCGCCGAGAATGGCCAGTATGCCGATATGGAACCAGTTGCTGCCAAGACGCATCCACTTGCCGGACAGCATCTGGCTGGATCCTGTCCGCCAGGTGTAGGGGTTCAGGTCGAAACGGGCCCAACAGCCGATGGCGAAAACCGTCAGGGCGATGTAGGGATAATATTGGAACAGTATTTCATTGATCATGTCGTCACCTGCTTATCGACTGTTCGTGCGCCCGCCGGCAGCCGGGTCGGCGCTGCGCAATTTTCCGATGGCGCTTCATTGCCGAAACGGACCGCTTCTTCTTCCCAGACCTTATCCATCATTTCGGGCGTGTCATCGCGCTCCTCGGCGGCGGCGCGCTTACGGACCAAGCTCAGGTCCCGGGGTGTCTGGCCATACTCGGCCAGGATCTCCAGTACACAGGCGTAGCCGCTGCCGCGTTCAGCAGCCCGCGCCGCAAGCAATTCAATGATATGGCCGGTATGCGAGAGCCAATCCACCACTTCCGCATCCGGTCGCAGCGACAGATACTCCAGCATCAAGGGCAGATAATCCGGCAGTTCCTTGGCAGACAGCTCGAAACCATTGTCCAGATAGGTCTGCATAAGATCGACCATGGCCTGGCCGCGGTCGCGTGACTCGCCGTGGATATGTTCGAACAGCAGCAGGCTCATCGCCCTGCCCCGGTCAAACAGCCCCAGCCAGGCCTCTTGAGCGGCCATCGGCGGCTGTTCCAGCAGTTCCGTGACGAAAGCCTTCAACTGCGACCGACGCGATTTCGACAGCTGCACGCCGTCAGCGGCCTCGAGCAACTCTTCCCGATTCAGCCAAAGCTCGTTGCGCGGGTAATCCAGCAGGATTGAAAAAAGCTTCAGGGCGCTCATGCTTTCTCCCTTGAATTGACCTGGCGGTTCGGCGGCACATGGTAAGTCTGTGTCGAGCGTCCGCCGAACAGGGCTTCGGCCGGGCTCGAAGGGCTGCAGCCATCACCGAACGTGAAACCGCAGCCGCCACGCTCACCGAAAGCATCATTGGCGTATTCACGATGGGCGGTTGGAATGACGAAGCGGTCTTCGTAATTGGCGATGGCCAGATAACGGTACATCTCTTCGGCTTGTGCAACGCTCAGGCCAACCTGGGTCAAAACCTCGATGTCTTCGATGCCATCGACGTTCATCGCACGTCGCCAGGCACGCATGGCCAGCATGCGCTCCATGGCGCGCACCACCGGCGCTTCGTCGCCGGCGGTCAGCATGTTGGCGAGGTAGCGGACCGGAATCCGCAAGGAGGCGACGTCCGGAATCTCGCCGTTCTTGCCGATACGGCCGGCGTCTGCGGCCGACTGGATCGGTGACAGCGGCGGCACGTACCAGACCATCGGCAAGGTACGGTATTCCGGATGCAGGGGCAACGCCAGTTTCCAATCGATGGCCATTTTGTAAACCGGCGAGGCGATGGCCGCTTCCAGCCAGCTGTCATTGATGCCTTCGGCACGGGCGGCTTTGATCACTTCCGGATCGTTCGGATCCAGGAAAATATCCAAGTGCGCCTGATACAGTTCCTTTTCCGACGGCACCGATGCCGCTTCCGCGATGCGGTCGGCGTCATAGAGCATCACGCCGAGATAACGGATGCGGCCGACACAGGTTTCCGAACAGACCGTCGGTTCGCCCATCTCGATGCGCGGATAGCAGAAAATGCATTTTTCCGACTTGCCGCTTTTCCAGTTGTAATAGATTTTTTTGTACGGGCAGGCCGACACGCACATCCGCCAGCCACGGCACTTGTCCTGATCGATCAGGACAATGCCGTCCTCCTCACGCTTGTAGATGGCGCCGCTTGGACAGGCCGCCACGCAGGCCGGATTCAGGCAGTGCTCGCACAGGCGCGGCAGGTACATCATGAAGGTCTTTTCAAACGCGCCGTAGATCTCGCGCTGCACACCGTCAAAGTTCTTGTCTTTGCTGCGCTTGGCGAATTCCGTACCGAGGATTTCCTCCCAGTTCGGACCCCAATGGATCTTCTGCATGCGTTCGCCGGTGATCAGCGAGCGCGGGCGCGCGGTCGGCTGGTGCTGGCCTTCAGGCGCCTGATGCAGATGCTGGTAGTCGAAATCGAACGGCTCGTAATAATCATCGATCAGCGGCAGGTCCGGGTTGGCGAAGATCTTGGCCAGCATGCGGAAGCGTCCGCCGGCCTTGAGCTGCAGCTTGCCGCCTTTGTCGCGGATCCAGCCGCCGTTCCATTTCTGCTGGTTTTCCCATTCCTTCGGATAGCCGATGCCCGGTTTGGTTTCGACGTTGTTGAACCAGGCATATTCGACGCCTTCGCGCGAGGTCCAGACGTTCTTGCAGGTGATCGAGCAGGTATGGCAACCGATGCACTTGTCCAGATTCAGGACCATCGCGATTTGAGCACGCACTTTCATCGGGCAACCTCCACATTGTTCGGCACCGGCTCACCGTCATGCCATTCCACTTTATCCATCTTGCGCACGATCACGAATTCATCGCGGTTGGTTCCGGTCGTACCGTAGTAATTGAAGCCGTACGAGAACTGCGCATAACCGCCGATCATGTGCGTCGGCTTGACCACCACCCGGGTTACCGAGTTGTGGATGCCGCCGCGGGTACCGGTTATCTCGGCGCCCGGGGTGTTGATGATGCGTTCCTGCGCGTGGTACATCATGGCCATGCCGCTCATCACGCGCTGGCTGACCACCGCACGCGCGGCAATCGCGCCATTGACGTTGAACAGCTCGATCCAGTCGTTGTCTTCGATGCCGGCGCGTTTTGCGTCATCCTCCGAGAGCCAGACGATCGGCCCGCCGCGCGACAGGGTCTGCATGATCAGGTTGTCGGAGTAGGTGCTGTGGATGCCCCATTTCTGATGCGGGGTGATCCAGTTCAGCACGATTTCCTTATTGCCGTTCGGCTTGGCGCCCAGCATCGGTGCGATGGTCTTGGTATTGACCGGCGGACGGTAGCCCATGAAGCCCTCCCCGAACGCCAGCATCCACTCATGGTCCATGTAGAACTGCTGGCGGCCGGTCAGCGTGCGCCATGGGATCAGCTCATGCACGTTGGTGTAGCCGGCGTTGTAGCTGACATGCTCGTCTTCCAGTCCCGACCAGATCGGCGAGGAAATGATTTTCCTGGGCTGCGCCTGCACATCGCGGAAACGGATGGCCTCATGCTCCTTGCCGACCGCGAGATGGGTGTGGTCGCGGCCGGTGAACGTGCCCAGCGACTCCCAGGCCTTGACGGCGACATGGCCATTGGTTTCAGGCGCCAGATGCAGAATGACTTCGCAGGCATCGATGGCCGATTCGATCTGCGGACGACCCTTAGAAATCCCCTCCGCCAAGACCGGATGATTGAGCTGGGTCAGGAAATCAACTTCATCCTGGGTATCCCAGCTCATGCCTTTGCCGCCGTTGCCCTGCTTGTCGAGCAACGGACCGAGCGAGGTGAATTTCTTGTACAGATTCGGATAATCGCGCTCGACCACCGTCATCGACGGCATGGTCTTTCCGGGAATCGCCTCGCACTCGCCTTTCTTCCAGTCGGTGACGCCGAACGGCATCGCCAGCTCATTCGGCGTGTCATGCAGTACCGGCGTCAGCACCAGGTCCTTTTCGACACCGAGCACGCCGGGCGCCAGCGCGCTGACCGTGCGGGCGATGCCCTTGAAGATATCCCAGTCGCTGCGCGCTTCCCAGGCGGGATCCACCGCCTTGGAGAGCGGATGAATGAAGGGATGCATGTCGGAGGTATTCAGGTCGTTCTTTTCATACCAGGTCGCGGTCGGCAGAACGATGTCGGAATACAGGGCCGTGGTGCACATGCGGAAATCGAGGGTGACCACCAGATCGAGTTTGCCTTCGGTTGCCTCATCGCGCCATTTGACATCCTGGGGCTTGACCGCACCGCGCTGCCCGAGGTCTTTGCCCTGCAGGCCATGGCGGGTGCCCAGCAGGTGCTTGAGCATGTACTCGTGACCCTTGCCCGAAGATCCGAACAGGTTCGAACGCCAGATGAACATATTGCGCGGGAAGTTCTCCGGCGCGTCCGGGTCGGCATAGGCGAAATCCAGCCCGCCGGACTTGAACTGATCCACGGCATGCTTGACCGGGTCAAGGCCCTTGGCTTCGGCGTCGCGGACAAACGCCAACGGATTCATGTTCAACTGCGGCGCGGAAGGCAGCCAGCCCATGCGCACGGCGCGCAGGTTGAAGTCGACCAGGCTGCCGGAATACTTCTTCGGATCGGCCAGCGGCGAAATGATTTCCGAGACATCCAGCTTCTCATAACGCCATTGATCGGAGTTGAAGTAAAAGAATGACGTGCCGTTCATCTGGCGCGGCGGCTTGACCCAGTCGGTGCCGAACGCCAATGGCGCCCAGCCGGATTGCGGCCGGAGCTTTTCCTGGCCGACGTAATGCGCCCAGCCACCGCCGGTCTGACCGATGCAGCCGCACATCACCAGCATGTTGATCAGTCCGCGGTAATTCATGTCGTTGTGATACCAGTGGTTCATGGCGGCACCGACGATGATCATCGAACGGCCGCGGGTCTTGTCGGCAGTACGTGCGAACTCGCGGGCGATTTCGATCACCTCGGCGCGCGGCACCCCGGTGATCCTTTCCTGCCATGCCGGTGTGCCCGGCACATCGTCATCAAAACTGCCGGCCACATGCTCGCCGCCGAAGCCGCGGTCCAGGCCATACTGCGCCAGCAACAGATCATAAACGCTGGCGACCAGCACCTCGCTGCCATCGGCCTGCATGATTTTGCGGGTCGGAATATGACGCTTCAGGATGTCCTCGCGCGGGCTGGAGGTCCAACCCTCATGTTCGACACCGCCGAAATACGGGAAGCAGACATTCACAAAGCCGTCGTGTGCGTCCTTCAGGCTCAATACCAGGCGGGTATCGCGGCCCTGGCTATCGCGCTCCTCGATGTTCCAACGGCCTTTTTCGCCCCAACGGAAACCGACGCTGCCATGCGGCACAACCAGCCCGCCGCTGTTTTCATCGAACGCCAGGGTTTTCCATTCGGGGTTGTTGGCTTCACCCAACGCACCATCCAGATCGGAGGCGCGCAGGTAGCGGCTGGTGGCATAACTGCCGTCGTCGCGCGGATCCAAGCGCACCAGCATCGGCATATCGGAATACTGGCGGCAGTAATCGGTGAAATATTCCGATGGGTTGTCGAGATGGAACTCACGCAGGATGACATGCCCGAATGCGAACGCCAGTGCGGCATCGGTGCCCTGCTTGGGATGCAGCCAATGATCGGTCAGCTTGGCCACTTCGGAATAATCGGGGGTGATGGATACGGTTTTGGTGCCGTTGTAGCGCGCTTCGGTGAAGAAATGCGCATCCGGCGTACGGGTCTGGGGCACGTTGGAACCCCAGGCGATGATGTATCGGCTGTTGTACCAATCGGCCGACTCCGGCACGTCGGTCTGCTCGCCCCACACCTGCGGCGAAGCGGGCGGCAGGTCGCAGTACCAATCATAAAAACTCAGGCAGGCGCCGCCCAACAGGGACAGATACCGCGCGCCGGCGGCATAGCTGACCATCGACATGGCTGGAATCGGGGAAAATCCGATCACCCGGTCCGGGCCGAAGGTCTTGGTGGTGTACAGGTTGGATGCGGCGATCAGTTCGTTGGCTTCATCCCAGTCAACCCGCACGAAACCGCCCATGCCACGCTTGCTTTTATAGCTCTTGGCTTTGGTCTGGTCTTGGACGATGCTGCCCCAGGCATCCACCGGCGCCAAGGTCTTGCGCGCTTCACGCCAGAGCTTCAGCAAGGCGCTGCGCATCAACGGGTATTTGACACGGTTCGCACTGTACAGATACCAGGAATAGCTGGCGCCGCGTGGGCAGCCGCGCGGTTCGTGGTTGGGCAGGTCCGGGCGGGTCCGTGGATAGTCGGTTTGCTGGGTTTCCCAGGTCACCAGGCCGTTTTTGACGTAGACTTTCCAGCTGCATGAGCCGGTGCAGTTCACGCCATGCGTTGAACGGACGATTTTGTCGTACTGCCAACGTTGCCGATAGGCATCTTCCCAGCCGCGGTCGTCGTCACGCGTGGCGCCATGGCCGTCTGAAAACGGCACGGCGGCGGGTTTGAGAAAGTTCAAGCGATTGAGCAGATTACTCATTACCGGCGCTCCGGGTTGAATGTTTAAAAGAAATATACGTCCCGTTCAACATGGCATTTCTGCCCCTTTTCGGGAATAATACCACCATGTGATCAGCAGGCAGCTTACATAGAATCCCGCGAACACATACAGCGCGATATCCGGGCCGCCGTATGCTTTGATCGAGCTGCCGAAGGCTTTGGGAATGAAGAAGCCGCCGTATGCGCCGATTGCGCCGGCGAATCCGATGGCCGCCGCCGCTTCCTTGGCTGCGATCGGATCGGTATCCTTGGTGCCCCAGTTCAGGTGCAGGTTGCGGTAAATCACCGGGATCATCTGGAAGGTCGAGGCATTGCCGATGCCGGTCAATGCGAAAAGCACCAGGAAGCTAAACAGAAAGCCGTTGAAGCTACCGCCTTGTCCGTTCTGAGGCAGGAACTGCAGTACCGCAAGTGTGGTGACGATCATCAGGATGAATGTCCACAAAGTGACCCGCGCGCCACCCAGTTTGTCACTGAGCACGCCGCCGATGGGGCGTGCCAAGGCACCTACAAGCGGTCCGAGAAAAGCGAATTTGATCGGGTCGATGTCCGGAAACGAGACTTTCATGACCAGCGCGAGGCCCGCGGAAAAACCGATGAAGGAACCGAATGTGCCGATATACAGCCAGCACATCAGCCAATTGTGCTTGTCCTTGAAGATGGTCGACATTTCCTTGAACGAAGACCGGGCACTGGCCAAGTCGTTCATCCCGAACCAAGCGGCCAGCGCCGAAGCGACGATGAACGGAACCCAGATATACCCGGCATTCTGCAGCCAAACGCTTTTCTCAACGCCGTCTTTGGTCATTGTCTGGGGCTCGCCGCCGAGCGCGCCGAAAACACCGAGGGTTATCACCAGCGGAACAGCAAACTGCATGACCGAAACGCCCAGATTACCCAGACCGGCGTTGAGGCCCAGAGCCGTGCCTTTCTGCGCTTTCGGGAAGAAAAAGCTGATATTGCTCATCGATGACGAGAAATTGCCGCCGCCGAATCCGCACAGCAGCGCGAGCACCAACATGATTGAAAAGGGTGTGCTTGGATCCTGAACCGCCATGCCGATGCCGATGGCCGGAATCAACAGGGATGCGGTCGAAATGGCGGTGAACCGCCGACCGCCGACAATGGACGGCAGGAAAGAATAGAAGATGCGCAACGTCGCACCGGACAAGGCGGGCAGCGAGGCCAGCCAGAACAGCTGGTCTTTGTCGTAGGTGAATCCGATATCCGGCAGCTTGACCACCACCATGGACCAGACCATCCAGACCGAAAATGCCAACAGCAGGTTCGGAATCGATATCCATAGGTTACGGTTCGCAATCTTCCTGCCGGTCCGGGCCCAGAAATCAGCATCCTCCGGCCGCCAATCATTGATTACCGGTCCGTTGTTGGACTCAGACGCTGCGTTTTTCATGGTCATCGCTTCCTGGGGCATTATGCTTTCGGGAAGTATTGCATGTTAAGAAATACCCGGCTTTGACATCAGTCAAGAACCGCGAACTTTAATTCCAGCCTTCCTAGCGGCCTTCACACAGCGAGCAACCTTCGCTCCAAACGCTGTCTCCGTCGCTGAAATGCTCCTGTTTCCAGATCGGCGAGGTGTGTTTGACCGCCTCGATGGCCATGCGGCAGGCCCGGAAGGCCTCGTCACGGTGTTTGCTGCCGGCCGCCACCACCACGGCGATATCGCCGATGCCAAGCCGGCCCCGGGCGTGGGCTATCCACAGCTTGACCGGCTGCCCGATGGCCCGCTCGGTTTCAGCGGCGATTGTGCCGAAACGCACCAAGGCCAAGGGTTCGAAAATGTCGTAACTGACACCGACGACCTGCCGGCCGTGGTTGAGGTCACGGACCTTGCCCACGAACATCGTGATGCCGCCAAAGCCCGGATCGGACACGAAATCCAGCGCGGCCGCCGGGTCCAGTGCGCCATTGGCGCGATCTGTCAGCAGAAATCGATGCTCCATATGCATTACCCGCCATTGACCGGCGGCAGGACAACCAAACCACCCGCTTCAGGCAAGGGCATGGCATCGCGCAGCAACAGGGTGCTGGAGGCGAACGCGCAGGCTGGCAGGAGGGCTGACTGCGCCGCCGGCCAGTGGCTGCCGGCATGCGCCATGAGCGCATTTCTGGCATCGGCGACGGTACTTCCGGGAATATCGAGCAACAGGCGGTCACCCGATTCCAAACCCCGTAGGGCACCGAACAATTGAATATCAACCTGCATCAGCCACCCCACATGTATTCAAGACGATTCCGCTGCCGTTCAAGCCATACAGGTCGACCAACGTACCGGACGGCATGTTGGCGCCCTGTTCGGGCAGAACGGCCCAGGCGTTGCTTTGCAAAAGCGGCCGGATGCGGAAGGATTCCTGCCCTTTCATCACAGTGGCCGACAGACGGCCCTGATCATCACACTGCAGCACGGCTTTTTGCAGCATGCGAAAGCCCGGTTTCTTTTCGACCGCTTCGGCCAAAGGTACCCGCAACGGGCTTTCCTGCGGCAGGCCGAGACAGGCGCGCAGTGCCGGTTCCACAAAAAAGCGCATGCCGACGGCACTGGACACCGGATTACCGGGTAACCCGAAATACAGGGCGCCGCCGGGAAGCCGGGCGAACAGCAAGGGTTTGCCGGGACGCATCGCCACTTTGTGGAACAGGATGTCGGCACCCAAGGCACGCAGGGCGTCGGGAATGAAATCGTAACGGCCCATGGAAACCGCACCGGTGCTGACGATGAGTTCAACACCGGCCGCCAGGCAGCGGCGCACCGCAGCGGTGAACGCGCCCGCTTCATCCGGAAGGCTTTGCCGAATGCGCAGTTCGGCGCCGCATTCCAGCAGACGGTCTGCCAGGAAGGGGCCATTGCTGTTGCGGATCTGGCCCGGCAGCAGGGCTTGCCCCGGATCATCGACCAATTCCCGGCCGGTGGTCAACAAAGCCGCCACCGGGTATTTGCGGACCGGGATGTCGGCAATGCCAAGCGCCGCCAACACCATGCGCTCAGGCGCACCAATGCGTGTACCGGACGGGATGACCAAATCATCCACTGAAATATCCTGCCCGCGCCGGCGCACGTTGGCCCCGGGCAGAACGGCTTGCAGCAGGCGGATGCGTTGCGGCCGACGGTCAACATCGTGCTCCAGCACCGCCACGTTTTCAACTGGGATGACCGCATCCAGCCCGTCGGGTATCGGCGCACCGGTCATGATTTCACAGGCGCCTTCACACCCGGCAGGTGCGGCTTCGCCTGCGGCAAGCGCAGCGGAAACCACGAGCTCAGTCCCTTCCGGCATGGCCTGACCGCCGGTCGCCAAGGCGAATCCGTCCATGGCGGTGTTATCGAACGACGGCAGGTGTTCCGGACTGAAAACGTCCTCGGCCACGATGCGGCCCATCGAGGCGTTCACCGGAATCCGCTCCGCTGCAATCATTGCGGCGGCGGCTAAAACCCGTCGCCGTGCGTCATCGAAGGCGATCATGCATGGTCCTTGCCGGCGATCATCGCCAACGCATGGGCCAAGATGGGAGAAAGGATGGCGAAGTTCTGGCTGACTGCGCGCGGTGATCCCGGCAAAGCGACAATCAGGCAGTTGCCGACTTGCACCGCCGCCATCCGGCTAAGCCAGGACAGTGCCGTGTGATGGCGCCCCTCGCTGCGGCAAAGTTCGGCCAGGCCCGGCACCTCGCGGCCACCCAGCGCGCGCAGGGCTTCCGGTGTTTCATCGCGCGGCCCCAGTCCGGTGCCGCCGGTACACAGGATCAGTTCAACGCCGCTCTCTGCCAACGTGCGCAGATGCCGGTGCAGTACGTCGGCGCCATCCGGCAGGATATCCGATTGCACCCGTGCGCCCAGGGCCTGAAGGCCATCCACCAATAAGGGGCCTGATCGGTCTTCGTAGCTGCCGGCGCTGGCGCGGTCACTGAGCGTGACCACGGCTGCGCGCACGTCATCCAACCGTGGCGATGCTTGCGGACGGTAATGCGCGGTTTCCTCATCGCTCATGCCGTCCGGGTGCAGCCAAAGCCCGCTCTTTCCACCTTCCTTGAACAGCAGGCGCACTTTGCCGAACGAAAGCGCCGGTTGCACCGGCTTGCTCAAGTCATAAAGCGTCAACAGGGCGGCATTGACGCCGGCCAGCGCTTCCATTTCAACACCGGTCCTTGCTTCGGTCGCCACCTCGCAATACACCCTGACCGCCCCACGCGCTTCAACCGGCAGCAGGCGCAGCCTGACCAGTTCAATGCTCAGCGGATGGCAAAGCGGCATCAGGGCGGAAGCCAGCTTGACGCCCTGCAGACCGGCCATTTCCGCCATCATCAGCGCATCGCCCTTCGGCAGTTGCCGCTGCATGATGCGGGCCAGCAGTTCCGTACCGGCGTAAAACTCACCGACCGCCACCGCGCGCCGGCGTGTCGGGCGCTTGTTGCGGATGTCGGCCATGAAATAGCTGCCGCCGCTTTCGTTGCCGTGCATTTATCCTCCTATCGACGCGAGATGCGGGGTCAACCCGGTATTGCCGTTTGCCAAGTCATGGCCGGCCGCTTTCAGGCCGAGCTGGACGCGTAGCCTGTCGATGAGCTCCTGCTGCTGCGCATCGTCCTGCAGCAAAGGCCTCAGGCTGACGCCGAACTCCCCGAACAGGCACAGCCGGAGATCGCCGGTGGCGGTTACCCGCAGGCGGTTGCAACCAACGCAGAAATCCTTGGAATAGGGGGCGATGACGCCGATGCGTCCGGCATAGTCCGGATGCGCATATTCGAGCGCCGGGCCGGCGTCGGCCTGGCGCTCCTGCCGTTGCCAGCCCATGGCGGTCAACTGCTGTATCAGGGTATCGGCGGGCAGATGATGGCGCTGGAAGTACTCGCGGTTATCGCCGGTCTGCATCAGCTCGATGAAGCGTATGCTGATCCGCCGCGTGCGCAGGAACGCCAGCCAGCCCGGCAGTTCATCATCGTTCAATCCACGCAGCAGCACGGCATTGAGCTTGACCGCCTTGAACGGCAGGCACAAGGCTTTTTCAACGCCCTCCATCACCGTCTCAAAGCGGTCATGCCCGGTGATGGCGTGGAAGCGGCTGCGGTCCAGGCTGTCGACGCTGACATTGATCACAGTCAGACCGGCGGCCTGCCACTCCGCGATTTTGCGCGGAAGCAGAATGCCGTTGGTGGTCATCGCAATGGTCTGCAGGCCCGGCATACGGGCCGCATCGGCAATGATGTCGGTCAAGTCACTGCGCAGGCTGGGCTCGCCGCCGGTCAAACGCAGTTTCCGCAGGCCCACGGCGGTGAACGCGCGCAGCAACCGGGTGATTTCCTCCCGGTTGAGCCAACGGGATTGTCCTTCACGCGCCCGGAACCCATTGGGCAGGCAATAGCTGCAATGGAAATTGCAGGCCTCCAGCAGGGAAAGCCTCAGGTACGGGAAATGCCGGCCGAAACGGTCGGTCAGTACAGCCATGTATTCACTCCTTTCCAAACACGGGAGGCGGCTGCATTTCTTTGGCCACCCTGCGGAATCAAGTTCCACGTCCGACGCTCCCTAGCGGCTGCCTTAGGCGCGGCGGATCGGATATTATTCACGCTCATTATAGGCCGGCTGGCCTAGCGTGTCTTGAGGTAGATCAAGAATTCCGCACATGGTCCCCAGAGGCACCCAAAGCCAAGGCCGCCGGCTGTATCCGGTCCTGGAAAATCCGGTCTGACTGGTCAGGATCGAAATCCGCGTGCTTCAGTTTCCTGACCTTGAAATCCGAGAGCAGCATATACCTATTGGGCTCCACGCCCGCCGACGCCAGACAGGCGCGTACGCAGGCCATCGGACAACCGTCTATGGCCAGAACCGGTCTCCCGCTCCGGGCCGTTTTCACCAATCCCGATACGCCGCCGCCAACGCCTGCGATGCAGGACATCTCGGCCAGCCCTTCACGATCCAGCCTGATGGCCAACTGATTGGCCATTTGGGCGGCGCTTGAACACCCTGAACAGGAATAGACCAAAGGCAGACCGGGCTTCATCCTGACTCCTTTCCCAAAAGTGATAGTTTGAGGACATTACGGACCAGTCCGGCCAACACCATGAACCATGCCGTGAAGGCCACCCAGATCATGATGAGGGAAATCCATTGCAGGGGTGGGAACTCGGCGGCCAAGCCGAGTTTGGCGCTGGCCACGGCGTACATGCCCAGCGGAAACACGAAGCTCCACAGGACGGGTTCATAACGCAGCGGCATTTTACGGACGACATGCTTCCAGATGCCGAACAAGGCCAGCATCGGCAGCCACCAGGTGGCCCAGGCCCATAACATCATGCTAACCCCGTCAATGAACGGGCGCTGTGCCTGCAGAAACGGCAGGTACGGATCAGCCGTCATCAAACCGGTGCCGGCGCTGGCACTGATCGCCGAGGCACCCATGATGACCCACAACAGCGGTGAGATGTCCTTGGGATCGAGGTTCAGGAAAAAAATGCGGTAACAGAACAGGGTGACGAAGATGCCGTAGAAGATCAGGCCCAGGCCCCATAGCATATGCACTTCGACCATCATGTAGCCGGCATACTGCCCAAGCCAGGGGGCGATGCGCGACCCAAGCAGGACCAGCGACTGGGTGCCCACGATGGTGATCAGCCAGCCGCCGTGCACGATATTGACGTTATGCTCATGGCTCAGGAAGGTCAGCACGCTGAAGGCCAGATACAGCAGCGAACACCATGCACCGAAGGCGATGACCCAGCAGGCGATCGCCGAAGTCGAATAGCCTCTGTCCAGAAGCAGCAAGCCGACGATATTGGTGGCGGCGACCAGGGTAAAGTATGAAAACACCATGCGCGGATTCAACAGCTCATCGCGAAGCCGGTTTGCGAACCGCAGCAGGCGTAGCAGGCTCAGCGCCAGAAGCACCATCCAGGCGCAAACCGCGAACAGGAACAGGATATCCGCCAGGATTCGGTTACCAAGCAGGCCCATGCCGATGGAAATGATGCCGCTGGCCATGACCAGCGCAAAATTGCCCGGATGCAGTTGCAGAACACTTAACAAGGATTTTCCGGCGGAACTCAAGGGCGTCGGCACCGAAATTCATCGGAAGCATAGCCCGGAACGGAAGTAGGTGCTTTCATTTGTCTACGGCCACGCAGCTTGATCAGTTCATCAAAGGATATGCCGCCGCAGAAATCGCCGCCTTGATGTAAGTCATGACTTCCGACACATGACTCAGCCTCGTGGGTACATAAATGCTGGGTAAGTCTGTGCATAAACTGACCAATTTGATACCAACAATTGGTGCTGTAAATGCACCCAATTTTATACAATTACATATAAATCATAAACTTAACATTGATAGACGCGGAGAAAATTGGACAATGTCGGCACAAAACCATTGAATTCCAGATTTTAAAAAATTAGTTTGTCTTTGAATCCGCCAGTAATATTAATCTATATTGACATATATAATAGCTTTAGATATTATTTTAGATATGAAAAGAGCATCTACTCATGTTGTAAGCCGCCGCGGCGAACTCGCCGCCCAAGCACTTGCGAGCGCCATCCGCACAGCACGACAGGCTCGCGGCATTTCGCAGGCTGATTTGGCTGAACGTGCAAGGATCAGCCTACCTACGCTCAGCCGTTTGGAAGGCGGCCACCCAGGCATAGCCTTGTGGGCTTGGTTAAGTGTGATGGAAGTACTCGGACTGCTTAGCGTATTCGAGAACCTGAAGGACTCAACCACTGATTCACTGCTACGGATTGCCGTAAACAAGCCGGTCCGTCGACGCAAAATAGCGCCTAACCTAGACTTCTGACATGACCGAAACCACGCGCTACGTCACCATCCAGCTGCCCGGTAACGAGCAAGCAGTCCCCGCCGGACTCTTGAGGTTGATCGAGGAAGGACGTAACACGCTGCTCTCGCGCTTCTCCTATGGCCGTGGCTACCTCCGGAGGAAAAATGCTGTCGCCGTAGACCCGGTGAGCCTACCTTTAGGCACTAATGCGGAACGAACAGACATCCAACCAATCGGCGGACTCGCGTTGTTCGGCGCGCTGCGGGATGCCACGCCAGACTTGTGGGGTCGGAGGGTGATTGAAAACAGGCTCCGCGCAGATCCAGATTCACTTCCGGAATCAGTATTCCTGGATCGTGCCGGCCCGCATCGTGCGGGTGACCTGCGTCTGTTTTTTGTAGCCATTTAGCCAGTGAGTCGTTGGTCCAGTTTACAAGTTTCCAGCCAGGTTCGTCGAACGCTTGCCGGTGGCTGATACCGGTGGGCGCTGTGGGGTCGTTGCTCGTTGTAAAACTGCCGCCATTGCTCGATCAAGACCTTCGCTTCCGAACGGCTTCGGAACCACTCCCGATTCAGCAACTCATCACGCAACTTGCCGTTGAAGCTCTCCACAAAACCGTTCTGCCAGGGACTGCCCGGTGTAATAAAGGCCGGACCGACATCCTGGTCCCGTAGCCAGCGCATGACCTTGGCTGCCGTGAACTCCGCCCCGTTGTCCGATCGGATATAGGCCGGCTTACCGTACAAGCGCATCAACCGGGACAGGGTCAGGATGACGTCCTGCGAACGCAGGCTGGCTCCGGCCTCGATCGCCAGGCATTCGCGGGTGTATTCATCAATCACGCAAAGCATCTTCAAGGCCCGCCCATCGACCAACTGATCGTGCACGAAGTCGTAACTCCACACCGCATTGGGACGGATAGCGCCCGGCAGGCGGATATCACTGCCGGAACGGCGGCGGCGCGGCCGTTTGCGGGGAATATTTAGCCCCAGCGTACGCCACATCCGCCGTACCCGGGCATCGCTCAGACAAAGACAGGCCGCCATCCGGCGGTAGCCGAAGCGGGGAACGTTTTGGGAGGCAGTCAGCAGTTGTTCGCCCATCATCTTGTCCTTGTCCGGTTGCACCAGCTGGTAGCCGGCAACACGCCGGCTACAGCCCAGATAGTTGCAGGCTTTGCGTTGCGAGAGCCCCGGCGGGTCAGGATCTCGAGCGCTTCGCGCCGACCCGACGGGGTGATCATTTTTTTCGGCTGAACTCCTTCAGGCCGTCAATGACCAGCAGCTGTTCTGCCACCAAGCGCTTGAGTTTGGCGTTCTCGGACTCCAGGTCTTTGAGCTTTCGGGTATCGGCTACTTCCATGCCGCCGAACTGATTGCGCCAGCGAAAGAAAGTCTGCTCGGTAATGTTGTGCCGCTTGCACAAGTCCCGTATCGGGATTTCCTTGGTCTCGGCTTCACGCAGGATACGCACGACCTGCTCGTCGGTAAATCGCTTTTTCATAGAGTTCTCCTTGGATATTAGTAAGGGAACTCACTTTCAATTTGGCTACAAGATTCGTCTCAGGTCACCGTAAAGCCGACGAAGTGGAAGTCTCCTTTTTACTCATTCAAGCGTGCAGGCGTCCCGAAATTTTAGTACCGGGATGCTATCCGCGGCAGTATCTGCATATTTGTGGGAACGTAATCTAATACAAGCCATCTAACGATTCATAATCATGGGTCTCTAAGCATTTCACAGAAAGACATTAATTGTTTAAAGCACAAAATCTATCGATGATCTTTAGTGCTTTGTCCAAATCAGCACTTGAAAGCGCACGAAATTCTGACGCACCATTATGACCAACATATTGCGGGCTTTCACCCAACTCTAAAAGCTCTTTTTCAATCTTTGATGCTTCACCAATATTTCTGATGATAATAACTTCGTAGCTAAATTTTGCCTTATTTGCAACGAATGCAATTCTTTCTTCTGCAAGCCGCATTGATGTGTAGCCAATCTTATAAATTTGCTCACCGTTATAAAATTGGCCAACAGCCTTCCAGATATATATCGCATCATTATCGGTAGCAAGATAGCATTTAGGACACCCTCTTCCCGAAAGGTGCATTGATGGCGCCTGCTCAAAAACGCCATGCATTGAACACACAATCCTTACCTTTCTATGTGTTGAAACATATTCAGTTAATTCATATTTATACTTGCCACCATGCAACGTCTTGGCGCGGGAAATAAATTCTATCGTTGTCAGCTTTTCTTTTCCTGAGCATTTTGAACAGCCATTTCCTCTTAAATGCACTTGCGGCTGTTGCAAAAAAGCTCCATGTTCACGGCAAATAATTTCAACCTCATTTCTACTGCGCAAGTAGTTAACCTTGGAATAGTCGTACTTTTCACCGTGCACCTTAAATGCTTCAGATATGAATTCAGAAGTTGTTTTAAGCATTACACCAGCGCATTTCGGGCAACCCTGAGCTGAGTTCAAATGATTTCCAGGGATCTGTTTAAAAACTCCATGTTCTGGGCAAATAACTTCAATCTTTGACTTTGAATTTATATAATCTACACGACTATAATCATATTTATCACCGTGTACTTTACGTGCCTTCTCTAAAAATTCTGATTTGCCTTTTGACCTAGCAACGGCACTTTTATTTTTAGCACAAGCTGGGCAATTACTACCTGCCAAATGACTTGCAGCTACCTGCCAAAATGAACCATGTGAAGAGCNTCAACTTTATGGTTGCTACCTAAATATTTAGTATTTAAGTAGCCATACTTACCACCATGCACTTTCTGACAATTCTCTATAAACTTTTCCGCTGATGATTTTCGAGGCTTTTTTCTGCTTAAGGTCGAGCAAGCCGGGCATCCTTGCTTACCATGAATATGGTGATCCGCGGCCTGTTCAAAAATTCCGTGTATCGGACAGAGTATTTTTACTTTCTGGCTGCCATTCAAAAACTTAACTAAACTGTAATTATATTTTTCGCCATGAACTTTTGCTGCGTCAGCCAGAAACTTGGCCCGCCTGTTATCTAAAGATTTATTATTTTTAGATATAACGGCACACTTCTTGCAGCCTGAACCGCTTAGGTGGTCATGTGGTGTCTGTTCGAATAGCCCATGTTCAGGGCATCGAATTTTTACTTTTTCCGACTTACCTGAGTAAGTAACCAAGTCATACTCATACTTGCCACCATGCACGCTGTTGGCTATTTGTACAAACTGGGCTGTTGTTCGTTTTGCTGGCATATTTTGCATTGTATCAGCCCATACGCTAAGTGATACTGGTTCAGAACCTACAGGTTTTGGGCTTCTATTCGCTTCCGAACAGCCGTCGGTGCTGATGCTCTAATTGTTCGCATTTCCAAACAAAAGCACTAAAGTAGAGAGCAGTACAGACAACAGGCTTGAATATTTTGACGATTTTAATTGAATTTGACCCACCATTTGCATCAAATATTTACCCCCCCTCCCCTGGCTAACGGGGGAGTTTACGGGGCGGCCGGGCGCAAACGTAGCTAACGCGCGACGGGCCCCTGCCGTCTGTGGCGCATTTTAAACGTGGTGGTTCTTCTAATACATGCGTTTCCGCCCAGACTCGGTGCGCAGCGGAAAGCAAACCTGATTTTCAGAGACCTTTACTGGTTGAATTATTTCCAGAAATAATTTCTAATTGCTTTATCCGGCAAATAAGCCGTCCATTATTAGTTGAGCATCTCTGCGCCACATAAGCACTCAAATCGTATAGGGAAAATAATGTCTGATTTAGAATTTCAACGGCTAACTAAAGAGAATTACCCCACGATATGGGGCAGTGATGCCAAGACATTTGAATCCAATGGTGACTACAAATGGATGGCCCAGCAATTCGAGCATGGCCCGGTATTGGAGATTGGCTGTGGAAACGGACTCTCAACACGCCTACTCGCCCAGCGCGCCCCCTTAATGTCAATAGATCACAACAAAAAATGCATCGAAGCTGCAGAGAAACTGATAAATGCTGACGGGGCATCTACCTTTCGCGCTAGCCAATTGAGCCCGAGGGGGAATTTAAATGATGTTACATTCTTAGAAGGTGATGTATTTAACCTCCTACCATGGCAGCACAAAGCGATATCTGACTTCGAGCCTAAATGGGTTGTTTGCTGGCTCATCGGATCCTACTCCGATGCGGTACAACAACACTTACCGAGCTTACCGTTTGAAGAAGCCATTGCGCAATATCGGGCAAACTTGGAAGTCGCTCTTGCAAAGATTGCGAGCAACTTGGATACCGTTCAAGGCGTTCAATTTGTTCACCGCCTATTTATTCCATGGGACAGAAAGGACGAATACCAAAATCAGTTTGCGACTTTTTATAACCAAAATATATTTATTGGTACCAGGTTCGCTGCATCAAAGGAATCTGTCATTTTCCGCGAGTGGCAAATACAAAACCAGCAGTCAGGTATAGCGTACAGAAGCCGAGATTCGAAAGAGGACTCCGTCCCATGTTTGGTGTCGATACTCGGCAAGTAACAGATTATTAAAGCGGATAGCCTCATCAAACCGGTTTAAACTTAACTTACTAGCGGCGGCTACCGCTTAATGCAATCGTTAAGGATACAGAAATGCACCACTGGTACGTTTATGTTCTCTACGAGAATACGGCCGATCAACCCTATTTCGTGAAAGTTGGGCACACCAGCGACCCCGTTCGAAGGCTTCGTATGCTTCAGTCTGGAAATCCACGATTACTTCGCGCGCCTGATTACGAACGCATGCCTAACGGTCCATTTGGTATTGGCTTTTCAACGCGAGCCGATGCAATCGCAGTTGAATCGGCTGTACATCAAAGACTTCGTCAGCTTGGTTACGGACTCAAAGGCGATTTTAACTACGATAAGGAAGTTTCGTACACGCGCGAGTGGTACTCCCACATCCATCCTGAAGATGTATGGTTGATGGTCATTGAGGAGGCACGTCCATTCTTGGAGCTATGTGTCCACCTTCAACCCAAGCCATGAATATGGTGCAAAGTATGGTGCTATAGATTAATAAAAGAAAAAGCCCATATAATCATGGGCTTATCTTTTATACTGGCGGAGAGGGAGGGATTCGAACCCTCGGTAGGCTCACACCTACGCCTGATTTCGAGTCAGGTACATTCGACCACTCTGCCACCTCTCCGGCGTAATGGTAGAGAGCAATTATAGCGTTCCCGACGCCTTTTTGGCTAGCCGATTATCCCCGAAACGATCCAAACCGTTCATAATATCGACATGCCCCGACGCAATTCCCGCCATGTTTGAAATCGGACACATCAGCCACCCCGGCAGAAAACGTGTGCTGAATGAAGACACCTATGATTTGGATGCCGCATCGGGTCTGGCCGTAGTTGTCGACGGCATGGGCGGTCCGGATGCGGGCGATATCGCCAGTGCATTCGTCCGCGACCAGGTGCGCAAAGGACTGCAACAGGGTGACAGTCCATCCGAAGCCTTGCGAAATGCCGGACAGGCCCTACGCATCCAACGTCCGCAACAGGGCTCGCAGCCAAGCGGCGCCAGCGCCATAGCGGCGCTACTTTCTGAAGGCAGCCTGCAACTGGCCTGGGTCGGCACCTGCAGAGCGATTTTTTCAGATGGCAGGCAGTACCGCAACATCGTATCTGATGCCGAAACCCGAGGGCTTTTGAAATCCGGAGCGGCAAATGCCATCCAAGCACTCGGCGTCACTGCAACCGATAAACTCTGCATATCAGAGGCTCGTATCGCCTTGAAACGCGGGGAATCCGTGCTTTTCTGCACCGACGGCATGCTAGAGGTATTCTCCGGACCCGAACTGGAGACCAGCCTGTGCGATTCCCGCCTCAGCGCCCAGGAGTCGGTGGAATTACTGCTATTGCATGCCTTGCGCGGGGAAGCAAACAACAACATGACCGCATTGTTGCTTCGCCTCTGCTAGTCCGCCCAAAGCGATTTCCCGGACTTATCTGCGATTTTTTGAATCCGTGACTGATGGGCCTCAAGCTCAGCCGGCGTGGCATGGAGTATGAAAGCCGACGCAGCAACCGCGACGACGACTTCCGTACTCGCCATATCAGCCGCCGGCAAGGCCTCATCGAACCCGAAGCCGGTTTGACCGGAAGTCATGGCCAGATAGACATCGGTCAGCAGTTCCGCATCCAAAAGCGCGCCATGCAATTGCCGGTGTTTGTTATCGACTCCGAGCCGCTTGCAAAGGGCATCCAGGGAATTCCGCTGTCCAGGATACAAATCACGCGCCATCTTGAGCGTGTCGAGCACGCTGGTATGGCGATCGATGCGGCCGAATGCAGGGCCCAGCAGGCCGAGCTCATAATTCAGAAACCCGACGTCAAATTCGGCGTTGTGGATGACCAGCTCGGAGCCGGCGATGAACTCCAGGAAATTTTGCACGACATCCTCGAAGCGCGGCTTGTCGGCCAAAAAATCAAGAGTCAGGCCCGTGACTTCGGCCGCGCCCGGCTCCATGTCACGGCCTGGATTGAGGTACTGTTGATACGTTCTGCCCGTGGGCCGCCGATTGATCAGTTCAATACAGCCGATTTCTACAACCCGGTTGCCCTTCTCCCAGGAAAGCCCGGTGGTTTCTGTATCGAGAACAATCTGTCGCATAAATTTTCCTATTTGAAGGTTTCAGCGGCAAGACGCGCCAGGCCATCCACACGCTCGTTTTCAGCATGGCCGGCATGACCCTTTACCCAATGCCAATGCACCTTATGTCGCGAATTGGCCTCGTGCAGACGCTGCCATAGATCCTGATTCTTGACCGGCTCACCCTTGGCATTCTTCCAGCCGCGCTTGATCCAGCCCGGCAACCACTCCGTAATACCCTTTTGCACGTATTGCGAATCCGTATACAGATCGACACGGCAATGACGGTTGAGCGATTCCAGCGCGCAGATGGCGCCGAGAAGCTCCATGCGGTTATTGGTGGTATGGGTTTCTCCTCCGGAAAGCTCCTTCTCGGTCTGTCCGTAACGCAACAAGGCACCCCATCCGCCAGGACCGGGATTTCCGGAACAGGCACCGTCCGTGTGAATTTCGATATGCGGCACGTTGGCAATGGCATCTTTCATGTCGGTGTTCGTTCCCGGGCCAAGGCGACGGCCGCAGCATTTTTCCGCAAGGGGGTCAGTGCGGCTTTGCGTTTCCGCAACAGCAGAAAGTTTACCGAACACAGTGTCGGCGGTCGAGCATTGCCGAGCCTTTCATGGCGGATGAGATCAAGTCCGGCCTCACTCAGTTTTGCCGACCATGTCGCGGCTGTTGCGAGGTGCATGTCCGACCAGACGCCGGTCAGTCGCACAGGTGCAAACGGATTCAGGGTCAACAGCGCGAAATGCCCCTCTGGGACCAGCACGCGTTCACACTCGGCGATGAGTGCCTCCGGATTGCCGGCGGTTTCCATGACGAAAGCCGCCAGCACCAATGCCATGCATTCATTGGCCAGCGGCAATCGGGCGTCTTCGGCGATGATATCCCCGTAAAACCGCCGCTGTGCACGTTGAAGCTGATAAACGGGAGCGCACTGCAGATCGGGCAAGGGCAACCCCTGTGCGCAGGGCTGCAGCACCAGGGCATTGTGGCCACACAGTGGCCAGAGCCAGGGGGCGCACGCTGAAACGCTTTGAGCGGCCAGCGCCTGGCCTTTGTCGGTCTCGAACCAGTTGTTTTCGCCCGTCATGCGCCGACACCGTTTAAACTAAGCCTATTGTGCGTCAAATGACGGCCACGGTCACCTTTCATGACAGTCCTGCAAGCGTTGCCTGCTTTCGAAGACAACTACATCTGGTGCTACCGTGGCAGCGAAGGGGCCAGCATCGTGGTCGATCCGGGCGACGCCGGCCCAGTGCTTGGCGCGGTTGCCGACGGACTACGCATCGAGGCGATCTTCATCACCCACCACCATAACGACCATATCGGCGGTCTGAGCGCTCTCCGGGGGGCCTTCACCGGCACCGTCTTCGGGCCGGAGGATGATCGCATTCCCGGCATCGACTGCATGGCCCGCAATGGTGATGTCCTGCAGATCCCGGGATTCCAGCCATTCCATGTCTTGGCGGTGCCCGGCCATACCCGTAGCCACATCGCCTATACCGATTCGGACGTCCTATTCAGCGGCGACACCCTGTTCAGCCTCGGCTGCGGCCGGCTTTTCGAAGGAAGCCCCGAACAGATGCTGGCCTCCTTGGACCGGCTGGCGGAACTTCCGGACGAGACCCTGCTCTGTTGCACGCATGAGTACACATTGTCGAACGCCCGGTTCGCTGCCGCCGCCGAACCGGAGAACCCCGATCGTGACCGCTTGCTTGAGGACATCCAGGCAAGACGCCTGCACGGGCGGCCGAGCCTGCCCTCCCGAATCGGTATCGAGAAAGCCTGCAATCCGTTCCTGCGAACAGACTTCCCCGAGAGCCTCAGCGGCCTGAAGCAACATCTGGGTTTCATGCCGGAAACGCGCCTGGCCCGTTTTACTGCCTTGCGTGCATGGAAGGACCAGTTCCGATGAAGCCATGGCCGTCCTGGGTGCTGATCGCGGCGATGGGCTGTGCCCAATTGGCAAGCGCCCAGGACACAATGAAACCGGCAGCGTTCGAACGCAGCGGCGCGGTTGTCTTCAATCGCATCAGCGGTGCGCTGGATCCGGCATCCTGCACCGAGAGCGCCGCCAAGAGCACATGGATGAAAGATTACATCCATGATCCAACGCGTTTTGAACGGCAATTGGTTGCGATGTTGCCGATACTCGATCACGTCAGTTACCAAGCGCGTAAACGCGGCCTGCCGATGGAGTACGCCCTGATTCCTTTCGTGGAGAGCCGCTTCCAACCCAAAGCCGTTGCCAAAGGCGGACCGACTGGACTTTGGCAGATCATGCCGGAAACCGGCCGCTATTACGGTCTCAAGATTGGCGGAAAGAAAGACGGACGGTTCTCGGTCATCCAATCAACCGATGCGGCACTGTCCTATCTGCAGAAACTACAAACCATGTTCGACGATTGGCAAACCGGCATCATGGCCTACAATGCCGGCGACAGCCGGCTTCGCAGCAGCCTGAGACGCCAGGGATTGACCAAGGCGGATGCCGATAAACGTCTACCCACCGGTCTTGCTCCCCACACTTACGCCTACGTGAAGAAAATCAGGGCGCTGAGCTGTTTCATGTTCGATCCGGCCAGTTTCGGGGTCAATCTGCCGAATGACGCGGTATTCACGCCACTTGAAGCCGATACCGACCCGATTGCACCAGTCCCGGATAACGGCAATTGAACGCGTGAAAACGCCCGGCATGCCGGGCGTCAGGAAACCACATCATTTGATATCTGATTTCAGAGACGGTCTTCGGCAATGACCACTTTGAAGCTACGGCGCAGCGCCTTGATGTATTCAGCGACCTGCTGGGCACCGCGGACCTGGCCGAAATAGCCGGTCATTTCTTTACGTTCCTGAGGCGATATCGCCGACAGGTCCGGCTCGTTCACGGACTTCAATTGCATCAGCAGATACGCGCCGTCCGGCAGTTTCGCGATGCCGGAACCACCGGGCTTGCCATTCTTCGGCCGTGCAAGGCGGAACGCTTCCTGGACCACCGGCTGAAGCTCCGGTACGGGTGCCTGACGGCTGACACCAGTCGCGGGGATGACCGGACGTGCTAAGGATGCGGCAACCTGCTCCAAGCTTTCACCCTTGTTCAAACGGTCCAGCAGCGCTTTGGCTTCTTTTTCGGCCAGCTTGGCGGCACGGTCCTGGACGAAGGCGAGACGCACCACATCCTTGACCTGCGCGAACGGCAGCACGGCGACGGGCTTGTGGTCGATCACACGCAGTAGTACGACATGATTGGGTTCCAATTCAATGAGCTCACTGACGCGGCGCTCGACCAGAACATCATCCGAAAAAGCTGCTTTGCGGACCGGATCGAGGGCGGCTATGCCCTCGCCACCACGGCGGGTGAAGGCGGCGGTACGCAGCAAGGGCTTGCCAACGGCCTTGGCTGCAGGCTCGAGCGAAGTGGCATTTTCGCCCACGGCATTGATCATCTTTCCGGCGAGGTCGTTGAACTGGCGCTCGATTTCCGAGCTGAGATAAGCAGCTTCGATTTCGGCGCGGACCTCTTCAAAGGGCTTGGCGGTACCGGCAATCAGCTCACGGTAAAACAAGATGTGCCAGCCGTCCTCGAGACGGACCGGCTCGGACACCTGGCCGGGCTTCAAGGCAAAGAACGCCTTGTCGAAGGCATCGCCGAAGATACCCTTTTCAATCGGCCCGAGATCACCGCCGGCATCTTTGCTGGCAAGATCATCGGAGGCCTTTGCCAGTTCGGCAAAACTGCCTGGATTGGCCTGGGCCTGCTTGGCGAGGCCTTGCGCCTTGGCTTTGGCCGCAGCCTCGGCGGCGGCTGAAGCGCCTGCCGGAACTTCAATCAGAATATGCGACGCCACACGCTGTTCAGGGGTTCCGTATTGGGCTTTCTGGTCCTCGTAACGTGAACGCAGAACCGATTCATCAACGGTGATGTCGGTCTGGACGGCACTCTGCTCCAGTTCCACATACTCTACCGTGACGGTTTCCTCGGTCCGGTAATCGGATTTATGGCTGTTGTACCAGGCGGTGAGTTCGGCATCGGTGGCATTCGGATCGAGTGCCGGCAACGGAACCTCGATATAGCCCAGATCACGTTTCTGCTCGGAAAGCTTGCGCATGGCAATGGCATCGCTGTCCGAGGCGAATCCCGAACTGACGTATTCATCAGCGATGAAGCGGGTCATCAAATCCTGTCGGATACGCTCCTCGAATTGGACAGGCGTGTAGCCCAATTGCTGGATGGCCAGCTGATAACGGGACTGGTCAAATTTGCCATCCACAGTAAAGGCATCGATCTTGAGAATCTCTTCGCGGATCATCGTATCCGAAATCCGGATACCGGCCTGCTGAGCGCCCAGCTGCAGCACGGCCTCATCGATCATCTGTTCGAGGATGCGGCGCTTGTTCTCGGGCTTTTCGAATGCCGCGGCATCGAAAGCCTCTCCCTGCTGCTGCCGCTGCTGTTGGCGTACCTGATCAACCCTGCGACTATAGTCGGCGACCGAAACCTCGATTGAATCTTCACCATAGCCCAGCAGTTTTCCGGGTTTGGTCACTTTGGCCACGTAGTTGCCGGCTCCGGGAGGATTCAGACCCTCGTAACCGAAAAAAGCCATAACTGCAATGATCATGACCAGGATGAGCTTGGCGATTGGGCCGGAGGATTTTTCACGAATATTCTGAAGCATGGCGGGGCGCGGAACCGAATTGGGCAAGGCCACTATTATGAAGCTTTTAACACCGGAACGCACGAAAAAGAAAAGGCACCCGAAGGTGCCTTTTCAACAGTGGCGGAGTGGACGGGACTCGAACCCGCGACCCTCGGCGTGACAGGCCGATATTCTAACCGACTGAACTACCACTCCAGTTCATTTGCTTGAAGCGCTGGTGGGTGCTGAGGGTTTCGAACCCCCGACCCTCTCCGTGTAAGGGAGACGCTCTACCGCTGAGCTAAGCACCCTCAAGCAGGATGCGTAGCATACACCATTTTACCGCCGGAAGACAACAGGAATCGGCGGAAATAACGCCAGATTACTTGTTGACGGCGTCTTTCAGTGCTTTACCGGCTTTGAAGCCCGGGTTTTTCGAGGCTTTGATCTTGATGGTGGCACCGGTCTGCGGGTTACGGCCTTGACGGGCAGCGCGTTTGCGCACCGAGAACGTACCGAAACCGACGAGGGTCACGGTGTCGCCTTTTTTCAGGGCTTTGGTGATCACTTCGATGACGGCATCAACGGCGCCGGCGGCGGCGGCTTTGGACAGGTCGGCCTTTTCGGCTACGGCACCAACGAATTCAGCTTTATTCATTTTTATAAATCTCCCAATGCGATTATTTCGCGAAAATGTAGAAATTAAGTTCAGGTCGTCCCGCAACTTAACCATATCGCCGAAGCCTGAAATAAAGGTTCAGAGCCCGGTTGCAACAATTTATACCAGTGAATCTTGCGATGTGCAATACCCTGCAAGCCTTTATTTGCAGGCTTCGCAGGGTTTTATGCGACTTAGTGAGGGCGTACGCCGGAATGTGTTTGTTTTGAACGCGTTTTGGCGACTTTTTTCTTGACAGACGGGGATTTCTTCGGTTCCAAAATCGGCTTTACCAACGCGATATCCAGCACCTGGTCGATCCATTTCACCGGTATGATTTCCAGATCGCGGGTGACGTTATCGGGAATGTCGGCAAGATCCTTGCGGTTCTCTTCAGGAATCAAAACCGTACGGATCCCGCCACGCAATGCGGCAAGAAGTTTTTCCTTCAATCCGCCGATCGGCAGTACACGGCCACGCAGGGTGATCTCGCCGGTCATGGCGACATCGGCGCGTACCGGTACTTTCGAGAGTGCCGAAACCAATGCAGTAACCATAGCAACACCGGCACTCGGACCGTCTTTGGGTGTTGCGCCTTCAGGCACATGCACATGGGTATCGAATTTATTGTGGAAATCGATGTCCAGACCAAGCTGGAGACTGCGAGAACGCACCACGGTATAAGCGGCTTTTACCGACTCCTGCATGACGTCGCCGAGTTGTCCAGTCAAAATCAGCTGTCCCTTTCCGGGCATCAGAGTCGCCTCGATCTGCAGCAGTTCGCCGCCGACTTCGGTCCATGCCAGACCGGTGACCAGACCGATTTCGCTCTGCTCTTCGGCACGGCCGAAATCGAAGCGGCGGACGCCGAGATAGCGGTCGAGATTGGCGGAGCCGACTTTTTTCAGCGGCTGCGACTTCGAGGACTTCACCTTGCCTGCGGCTTTCACTTTCTTCGACGGGCCTGCCAACGCGATTTCCTTGACCACCTTTCGGCAGATTTTCGCCAGTTCGCGCTCAAGCGAACGCACACCGGATTCACGGGTGTAATACCGAACAATGTCCCGAACCGCTTCGGAATCGACGCGCAGCTCACCGTCTTTGAGGCCACTGGCTTTCAATTGCTTCGGAAGCAGATACCGCACCGCGATGTTCAGCTTCTCCTCTTCGGTATAGCCCGGGATTCGGATGACTTCCATGCGGTCAAGCAACGGGCCGGGGATATTCATCGAGTTCGAGGTGCAGATGAACATGACTTCGGACAGATCCAGATCAACCTCCAGATAGTGGTCATTGAAATTATGGTTCTGTTCCGGATCGAGCACCTCCAACAGCGCTGCTGCCGGATCGCCGCGGAAATCATTGCTCATTTTGTCGATTTCATCGAGAACGAACAGCGGATTCCGGCTTTCGACCTTGTTGAGGTTCTGCACGATGCGGCCTGGCATCGAGCCGATATAGGTGCGGCGGTGCCCACGGATTTCCGCTTCGTCACGCACGCCGCCAAGCGCCATGCGCACGAATTTCCGGTTTGTGGCTTTGGCAATGCTCTGGCCAAGCGATGTCTTGCCGACGCCCGGCGGCCCGACCAGGCAAAGAATCGGACCTTTCATCTTCTGTACGCGCGCCTGTACGGCGAGGTATTCCAATATCCGGTCTTTCACCTTTTCCAGCCCGTAGTGATCTTCATCGAGCACCTGCTGGGCGAGCTTGAGGTCTTTGCGAACCTTGGTACGCTTTTCCCAAGGCACGCCGACTAACCACTCCAGATAGTTCCGGACCACGGAAGCCTCCGCGGACATCGGCGACATCTGTTTCAGTTTGTTGAGCTCGTTTTTGGCTTTGGTCTCTACCGCCTTAGGCATTTTCGCTTCGGCGATTTTACGGGCCAGTTCTTCGAGCTCATTGGGCGCATCTTCGGAATCGCCGAGTTCCTTCTGAATGGCTTTCATCTGCTCATTGAGGTAATACTCGCGCTGGCTTTTTTCCATCTGCGTTTTCACCCGCGAGCGGATGCGCTTTTCGATGTGCTGGACATCGATTTCACCCTCGACAAGACCGATCAGCAATTCAAGCCGCGCCTCGGGGGATACGGTTTCGAGCAGACGTTGCTTGTCGGCCAGACGCACGCTCAAATGCGCGGCAACCGTATCGGCAAAGCGGCCGGGCTCATCGATTCCGGCCAATGTTGCGAGCAGCTCCGGCGGCAGCTTGCGGTTGGTCTTCACGTACTGCTCGAAAAGGTTCAGAAGAGTACGCTGCGCGACATCGGCCTCGCGCGCATCCTTCACCGGCGTACTTTCCAGCATGGCGACTTTGGCCATCAAGGTGTCGTCATGCAGGGCAACTTCGGTTGCCTGGACGCGCTGCAGGCCTTCGACGCGGCCGGCCGGAATTTCCACGTTCTGCGCGCGCAAGGCCGACTCGACATCGGACGGCGCCAGGCCGTAACCGGCCAGGCGCTCGGGATTCAGCCAGACGCGCATGGCGTAGCGGCTGCCGTACACCTGCGCTTGGGCCACGCCGGGAATGGTCTGCACCCGATCCTTGACGATGCGGTTGGCGTAATCGGCGATTTCCACCAACGAGTGGCGATCGGAGGAGAAAGCCAGATAGATGATTGGCTGGGCATCGGCTTCCTGCTTCTGCACGATCGAATCGCTGGCTTCTTCCGGCAGGGCGCCACGGGCCTGGGCCACACGGTCACGCACGTCGGAGGCGGCGGCATCGGCATCGCGGTCGAGCTTGAAGCGCACGGTGACCTGCGAGGATTCGGCGCGCGACACCGACTGGATGTAATCGATGCCTTCAATGCCGGACAAAGTGTCTTCAATCGGCTTGGTGATCTGCGATTCGATGACCTGCGCGTTAGCACCCGGATAGCCGGTAGCCACGGTCACCACCGGCACGTCCACATTCGGCAGCTGGCGCACGGCCAAGCGGTCGTAGCAGATCACACCAATCAGCACAATGACCAGATTGACCACAATGGCCAGTACCGGCCGGCGGATGGAAAGATCGGAGAGCACCATGGGGGTCGTTTCCGGTTATTTGGCGGCGGCGGGGTTGCCGGTCATCACCGGGGCACCGGGGAACAGCTTCTGTTGTCCGGCGGTGATCACTTCATCACCGACCGACAGACCGGACGTGACCGCGACCCAGCCCGGTTCACGCAGACCCAGTGTGACCGGCACCAGCTCGGCTTTACCGGCCCTGATGCGATACACCATCTTCTGATCGCCGCTCGGCCAGATCGCCTGCTCGGGCACCATCAGCACCGGCGCCGCGGCGGCCAAAGCCACCTTCACCTGCGCGAACTGACCGGGCTTGAGTTTCTTTTCGGCATTGGCCAAACGCGCGCGCACGGCCACGCTGCGGCCGGACACCTGCACGCTCGGCGCCACGGCGCTGATGCTGCCGGAGAAGGATTCGCCTGGGAAGGCATCGGTCTGCACGCTGACGCTTTGACCGGCATTCAAACGCGCGGCCTGGGTTTCCGGAATCTGGAACTCCACTTCCAACGGATCCAAGCGCACCAATTCAACCAAGGCCTGACCGGCGTTGACGTATTCGCCAACGCTGACCTGACGCAGACCGACCACACCTTCGAATGGCGCACGGATTTCGGTTTTGGCCAAGCGCGCCTTGGCCGATGCCAGTTTCGCGCTGTTGATTTCGGAGGTGGCCAAGGCCGCATCGGCATCGGATTTGGAAATCAGTTGCTTGGTAGCGAGCTCAACGATGCGGGGGCGGTTACGTTCGCTGGCGCGCACGGAGGCCATGGCTTCGTTGACTTCGGCACGCGCGATATCGCCATCGAGCGCGAACAACAGCGTACCAGCGGCCACGGTTTGGCCTTCGGCGACCTGGATGCGCACCAGCTTGCCGGCCACTTCCGGACGCACGGTCACCGACTCCAGCGCGCGCAGACTGCCCACCGCCTCGATGTGATCGGACAGCGGCCGGGTTTCGACTTTGACGGTTTCGACCATGGTCGGTGGCATGCCGCCACCGGGCGGACCGCCTTGCGGGGCATCGTTGCCACAGGCGGACAGCAATAGCGCCATTAGGATGGCCAAAATTACACGCATGATGTTCTCCAGATTTCCCCGCCGCAAGACTGCCATTATACGGCTTATGCGTCCTGTCTTATTGAAGCGGATTCGCCGCCAGAGTGCATGGGTCGGAAGTCATGCGCCTTGGAACGGCAGGCGCCCGAGGCAAGGCGAGGCCATGCTGCGTTGCAGGGCTTCGAAATAACGACCATCGGCATCGAAATCGGGTTCCACGGCATTGCCCAGCCAGCCGAGCAGACGGCAGCCGCTGGCGCGGATGCTGTGCTCGCTCAGGCGCGCATGATTGATGCATCCCAAGCGCAGTCCGACCACCAGGATCACCGGCAGATCCAAGGCCTGCACCAGATCGGATTGGTCCAGATCATCGCTCAGCGGCGCCAGCCAGCCGCCGACGCCTTCCACCAGCACC
>JBEAYK010000224.1:0-4365 GCA_041159305.1 Pseudomonadota bacterium | reverse complement strand
GTACCAGTCATGCCCCAGAGCTTACCGGCAACGACTTCCGGATCGTTCGAGGTGGCGGCATGGCTGACCAGCCAGTTCGGTTCGGCGAAATCAACCGCCGGATCGTTCAGGATGGCGTCCAGCTTTGCGGACATTTGGGTGCCGGCCGGGAAATTGAAGCGCACCAGTTCGATGTCGCCGTAAACGCCCTGCTTGCTGCCTTTGCGGGCCAGCACATCGGCGGTCACGCCGTTGCCGAGCGCTTTACCGACACGCGCCTTATCGGCAGGGGTGGCGAAGGAACGGTACTGAATGATCAGTTGACCGGCAGCATACTGCTTGCCTTGGGCCAGGCCTTGCTTGACCAGATCAGGACGGCCGCCGGCATCCGCCGCAGAAGAAACGCCCAGAGCCAGCATGGTGGCCGAAGCCAGTAAAGACAGTCGAATCATGAAGAAACCCCTGAATAATTTAGAGTGGATTGATGGTGCGTAACGATACGGCGATGGCCGGCCCGTGAATCTGAACATAATATGAATCCAAACTTAAGTCAAATTCCGAGGCGAATTGAATTTAGATTTCATGAATGCTAATGCATACGAATGTAAACTCTTTGCAAACCTTTCGCTCCAGGCCCTTGCCCTGCCCCCTCTAGCCATTTCCAATCAACTATTTACAGCCGCTTTCTTCCTGACTTAAAGTAAGCGCAATCCATTCAGGTTACCGGCCCATGAGCACCAGCATTCACGACTTCCACGACGATGTGCGCAACGCCGACATCCGGATCTGGGTCAATGGCGTCCTCAAGCCCCGGGCAGAGGCCACGGTTTCGGTGTTCGACAGCGGATTCGTGCTCGGCGATGGGGTCTGGGAGGGTTTCCGGGTGGTTGCCGGCCAGCCGGCATTTTTGGATGCCCATCTGGACCGACTCTATGAGGGCGCCAAAGCCATCGCCCTGGATATCGGCATGAGCCGCGGCGAAATGAAACAGGCCATCGCCGAAACGCTGAAAGCCAACGACATGCGCGATGACGTGCACATCCGGCTGATGGTCACCCGCGGCATCAAGCGCACGCCCTATCAGGATCCGCGCGCCTGCATCGGTCAGGCAACGGTGGTCATCATTCCCGAATACAAGACGCCGAAGCCGGAAACCCTGCAGGCCGGACTGAAACTGTTCACCGTACATGTGCGCCGCGGCTTTCCGGACGTGCAGGATCCGAAGCTCAATTCGCACAGTAAACTCAACTGCATCACCGCCTGCATCCAGGCCATCGAGGCCGGCGCCGATGAAGGTCTGATGCTGGACCCGCACGGTTTCGTAGCGACCTGCAACTCGACGCATTTTTTCATCGTGCGCAAAGGCGAAGTGTGGACCTCGACCGGTGACTACTGCCTCGGCGGTATCACCCGGGCCAATGTCATTGCCCTGTGCCGACAGAACGGCATCCCCTGTTTCGAGAAGAACTTCAGCCTGAGCCAGGTGTACAGCGCCGATGAGGCCTTCTGCACCGGCACCTTCGCCGGCGTAGTGCCGGTCCGCGTCTGCAGCAGCTTTATCGCGAGCTGGTGGAGCGCGATGTGACCGTGCGCGGCGCCGATCGCCTGGCATGAGCATGCTGCGCATCGGTCGCTCACGGCATCCTGCCTCCCGCGACACTTGCGCGTCCATGCGCATCGCCATGTGGAGCGGGCCGCGCAACATCTCCACGGCGATGATGCGCGCGTTCGAGAACCGCAGCGACTGCACGGTGTCCGACGAACCCCTGTATGCCGCATTCCTGAAGCAGACCGGGCTCGATCATCCCGGCGCGGCCGAAGTCATCGCCGATGGCGAATGCGACTGGCGCCGCGTGGCTGAAACACTCACCGGGCCGATTCCGGGCGGAAAACCGTTGTGGTATCAGAAACACATGAGCCATCACCTGCTGCCAGGCATGGACCGGGAATGGATTCACGGCCTGAGCAATGCCTTTCTGATCCGGCATCCCAATGCCGTGGTCGCGTCCTACATCAAATCACGCGCGGAAGTCGCACCGGAAGACATCGGCCTGCTGCAGGAAGCGGAATTATTCGATGAACTCTGCGAGCGCAGCGGCAATACGCCGCCGGTCATCGACTCCACCGAATTTCTGGCCGATCCGCGTGGCCATCTTCAGGCCCTGTGCGCGCATTTCGGCTTTGCCTTCGAAGAGCGCATGCTGCAATGGCCGGCCGGACCGCGAGACAGCGACGGCATCTGGGCCAAATACTGGTATGACGCGGTCTGGCGCTCGACCGGCTTCGAAGCTCGTCCAGAACGGATTCCGGCGCTCAGCAAAGATCATCAGGCCATCGCCGATGCCTGTCTGCCGGCCTATGAGCGCCTGCATGCGGCACGCCTGAAACCCGCACAATAAAAAAGCCACCTGTGCAGGTGGCTGTTTTGGTGGGCGATACAGGGTTCGAACCTGTGACCCCTACCATGTCAAGGTAGTGCTCTACCGCTGAGCTAATCGCCCGAATCCGGGACGGACATTATACGACAAAGACCCGCTTTCCGGCAAATCTCAGCTGAGCAGGGCCTCCTGCTTGAGCTTGGCGATGGCATCCCGGCAGGCAGCAGCCTGTTCGAACTCCAGATTCTGGGCGTGTTTGAACATCTTGGCTTCGAGCTCGTTCAGGCGCTTGGCCAGTTGCTGTGCGGTCAGCACCGACACGCCTTTTTCCGGCACGGCCGCGCCCTGCTCCGGCTCGCTGCGTGCGCCCTCCATGACGTCCATGATCTCGCGCTTGATCGAGGTCGGCACGATGCCGTGCTGACGGTTGTACTCCTCCTGCTTGGCACGCCGGCGGTCGGTTTCGCCGATGGCGGCTTTCATCGAATCGGTCATGCGGTCGGCATACAGGATGGCCTTGCCGCGCAGATTGCGTGCGGCACGGCCGATGGTCTGGATTAAGGAACGCGTCGAACGCAGGAAGCCTTCCTTGTCGGCATCGAGAATGGCCACCAGCGACACCTCGGGCATGTCCAGGCCTTCGCGCAACAGATTGATGCCGACCAGCACATCGAACACGCCCAGGCGCAGATCGCGGATGATCTCGACGCGCTCGACGGTATCGACATCGGAATGCAGATAACGCACCTTCACTCCGTGCTCGGCCAGGTAGTCGGTCAGGTTCTCGGCCATCCGTTTGGTGAGCGTGGTGATCAGCACACGGTCACCGAGTTTGACCCGCTCGTGGATTTCCGAGAGTACGTCATCGACCTGTGTGGCCACCGGACGGATCTCGATCTGCGGATCGACCAGTCCGGTCGGCCGCACCACCAGCTCGACCACCTGCCCCTGCGAGTGTTCGAGCTCGTAAGGACCGGGGGTGGCCGAAACATACACGCTGCGCGGCGCGCGGCGCTCCCACTCCTCGAACTTCAAGGGTCGGTTATCGAGCGCCGACGGCAGCCGGAAGCCGAAATTGACCAGGGTTTCCTTGCGCGAACGGTCGCCTTTGTACATGGCGCCCAGCTGCGGCACGGTCACATGCGATTCATCGACCACCAGCAGCGCATCCGGCGGCAGGTAATCGTAAAGGCACGGCGGCGGCTCACCGGGCATGTGGCCGGTCAGGTGCCTCGAATAGTTTTCGATGCCGCTGCAAAAGCCGACCTCGAGCATCATCTCGATATCGAACTGGGTGCGCTGAGCCAGACGCTGCGCTTCCACCAGCTTGTTCTCGCGGTAGAAGTATTCGAGCCGGTCTTTCAGCTCGGCCTTGATGGTTTCGACCGCATCCAGGATGGTCCGGCGCGTGGTCACGTAATGCGATTTCGGATACAGGGTATAGCGCGGCAGCTTGCGGCGCACCTCGCCGGTCAGCGGATCGAACACCGCGATGTTCTCGATGTCGCCGTCGAACAGTTCGACCCGGATCGCCTCGTAATCGCTCTCGGCCGGATGGATGTCGATGACCTCGCCGCGCACGCGGTAGGTGGCGCGCTTGAGTTCGACATCGTTGCGGGTGTATTGCATCTCGGTCAGGCGGCGGATCAGTTCACGCTGGTCGATGCGGTCGCCACGCACCAGATGCAGCACCATGCGGAAGTATTCATTGGGATCACCCAAACCGTAGATCGAGGACACCGAGGCCACGATGATGGCATCGCGCCGTTCGAGCAGCGCCTTGGTCGCCGACAGCCGCATCTGCTCGATGTGCTCGTTGATCGAGCTGTCCTTGTCGATGAAGGTGTCGGAAGCCGGGATATAGGCCTCGGGCTGGTAATAGTCGTAATAGCTGACGAAATACTCGACCGCGTTGTCCGGGAAGAAACTCTTGAATTCACCGTACAGCTGCGCGGCCAGGGTTTTGTTCGGTGCCAGCACCAGCGTCGGCTTCTGGATGGACTGGATG